>NZ_AEJC01000353.1 GCF_000317595.1 Streptomyces ipomoeae 91-03
TTCGTCCCCGTCGTGGGGCGTCGGCTACTTGGCGTACATCAGCGTGCCGAAGCCCAGCTGGTCGAAGCCGCCGCTGGTGGAGCCGTAGTCACCGCCGCCGCCCTCGGGGCGGACGCTCTCGGCCATGGCCTTGATGTACGGGACGTCCAGGAGCCGGCGGCGGCCGTAGTGGTAGTAGATGAGGTCCCAGACGGGCCTGACCTGGCCACGGCTCACGGAGGAGATCGCGGTTTGTGTCTGCTGGGCGCAGTTCTGGCCCGAGCCCCAGGTGTACGTCGTGAAGGGCACGCTCTGCCCCAGGTTGTACTTGGCGACGTACTGCGCGGCCTTCATGAACCGGTTGTTGTCGTAGCCGTACAGGTCGTCGCCCTGGGACCAGGCCATCTCGCAGAAGGCACCCATCTGGCCCATGCCCATCATGGTGTGCCCCTGGTCGCGGCCGGACTCCTGCCACTGGCCGAGGGCGTAGCCGGCGGAGTCGGTGTGGAGGAACGGGACGGCGTGGGTGATGGAGCCGTTGCCGGCGCCGGTCTTGAAGTAGTTGACGGCCTGGTCGTACTTGGCGCCGTCGTCGCACAGGATCCCGATCGCGAGGATCGAGTTCATGTTGCACAGGTCCCAGTTGGCCCAGTAGTTGGTGATGCAGGCGTCGTTGTGGTTGGTCAGGAACTGGTTGTTGAGCGGGTAGAAGACGTTGAGCATCATCGTCTTGAACCGGTCCAGATCGAACCCGCTGTAGCCGCGCATGAGTTCGGCGGCGTTGGCGAACTGGTAGCCGTAGATCCCGGCGGCCAGGAACCGGTCGGCGTTGCCCGTGATGGTGGTCAGGGTCGCCGACCAGGCGTTGAGGATACGGACCGCCGCGTCGCCGTTGGCGGTGGTGCCGGCGATCTTCCAGCGCAGGGCGTTCTGGTAGGCGGCGTGGATGTCGTTGTAGAGGATGCCGTAGTTCTCGCCCGTGCCGCCGCGGATGATGGTGGCCTGCGGGTTGGGTGTCCAGGTGCTCGCGGAGTGGGAGTTGGCGGTCAGGCGGTTCCAGCCGGACAGCCAGGGGTCGTCGCCGGCGGCGACGCGTACCTTGGCACGGTTGAGTTCGCCGTAGGCGTGCAGCATGCCGGGGTGGGTGAAGGTGGCCGGGGCCGCCTCGGCCGTGGTGGCGGCGAAGGCGGAACCCAGCGCGAGGGCGGCGGTGAGACCGCCGGCGGCCTGAAGCAGACCGCGGCGGCTCAACTCACCGGTGCGGAACGGCTCTTGAGGCTGACCTTGGCTCCCGGGGTGCTCGTGGGAGCCAAGGTTTCGGTGGGGGGAAGTGCGGCTCATTCCTGTGTCTCCATTCCATGGAGGATCTAGAGGGGGGTGATGCTCACCTCGCTGAATCGCGCGGTGCCGTGTGCCAGGGGGTTGCGTGAGCAGACCACCAGGCCCACGTAGTAGGGGGCGTCACCGAAGCCGGGGATCTGTCCCTCGGCGAGGGGGGTGAAGGTGACACCTCCGTCTGTGGAGACTGCCGCGGTGAACGCGGTCCCGACGCGCTTCAACCGCAGCAGACAGGGGGTGGTGACCGTGCCGTTGCCCGTGAAGGCCGACTTTCCGGCGACGGTCGTACGGAGCATGAGCTGGGCGCTGGTCCCGCCGCTGACGATCGCTCCGGCCGCCTGGTCGAACGGCGACAGCGACTTGGCCATCAGCAGGCCCACCCGGTCGGCGGTGGCGCCGGTACGGGAGTCCAGCCGGGCGGTGATCTCACAGTCACCGGTGACGGGCCGCCGTACGAACTGCCCCGTCATCCCTTGGCCGTTGACGTTGAGATCGGTGCCGGCACCCCGCACGGTGAAGGTCCCGTCGGCGTACTCCGTGTACCCCGGGGTGAGCACGGCCACGACACCGAGCGTGCCGAACGCGCTCTGGTCGAGGACCACGTCGCCGAGGTCACCGGCCGTCCAGGACTCGGGCAGGCCGGTGGATACGGGCAGGGCCGGTATCGCGGCGGCGGGGGCGGTGACCTCCGGCATCAGCGCACTCACCGACGCCGAACGCGGGCCCTTGCCACCGGTGTTGGTCTTGCGGACGGTGTAGTGGTACGTCGTCCCGGGCGTACCGGTGGTGTCCGTGTACCGGAGGCGGGCGCCGAAGCCCACCGCGCCGACCCCGGTGGCCAGCGTGGTGTAGGGGCCGTGGCCCGTGGTCGACCGCTGCACGGTGTAGCTCGCGGAGAGATCCGGATCGGTCCAGGCCAGCTCCACGCCACCCTTGCCGGCGACCGCCCGCAGATCGGGGGCGACGGCGACCGGACGGGGCGACCGCCAGACATCGCCGTGCTCCGCCGAGACCACGCTGACGTTGTCGAAGGCACCGGTACCGGTCTCGGCGTACTCCTCGTCGACGCCGAGGCAGGAGGTCAACACGAGTCCCGCGTACACGGTCCGCCCCAACTCGACCTCTGTGGAGCCGACTTCGGTCCACTCGACGCCGTCCGGCGAGATCGCCCCGGTGCAGCGGCGGCCCTCGCGGGTCACCCGCACCCAGTACGGCTTCCGCAGCCGGTAACCGTCACCGGCGCCCTCGACGTACGGCGCCTGAAGCGGAGTGGCCGACTCGGGCAGCGCACCGAGGCTGGAGATCGGGAAGGAGGCGTTCACGGTGATCGCCTCCTGCTGGGAGGGCGGCACCGGCGTACTGCCGGTCGCCGAGATCTCCGAGCCCGCCGACTGCCGTACGGACCACACACCGCTCCAGGTGTGCAGCGGCAACCCCTGGATCAGCATCGAGGCATGCGCGGCCCCCGCGTCGAGCGAGTCCCGCACGGTGACACCGATCTTGGAGTACTGCGAGCTGAGCGGCCACACGATCCGCGCCGTGACCGTGCCGTCGCCCCGCAGCGGCAGCTGCACCATGCGGTACGTGTCCGCCGTACCGCTCGCCTCCAGCACGAACCGCTCCCCGTCGAAGAGGGCGGCCCCGGGGATCTTCACCTCGCCGAGGTCCCTGGTCGACCAGGGCTCCGGCAGCCCGGCGGAGGCACTGCGGATCGCCGAATCGTCGCTGGTGCCACGGGAGTTGGCGGCGGCGACCGTGTAGTAGTACGTCCGGCAGGCGCTCACGCCGGTGTCGGTGTAGGTCGCCTTGTCGACCCCGGTGGCGATCTCCTCGTACGGGCCCTCGGGGCTGGTCGCCCGGCGGACCGTGTACGACGTGGCCCACGCCGACGGCAGCCACGCCACGGTGACGGCCTTGTCTGCGCCGACCGCCGTCACGCCCGCCGGGGGCTTCGGCACGGTCGCCTCGGGGGCCGTCGTACCGGCGTAGGTGAAGGTCCCCCAGCTGGGCAGATCGTCGTTGCTGCCCTCGATGAAACGGGCACCGCCCGTCCCGCGGAAGACGGCCGCCTTCGTGTACGGGGCGTCGAGGCCGCGTACGCCGACGTAGTGGGCGTAGTACATCTCGTACGCGGGCGGCAGCGCGCCACGGACCTTGTCGGAGACGGTGGTCTTGATGTACTTGCCGGTGCGGTCGAGGTCGGGGGTGAAGGGGACGTCGCCGCCGAGGTTGTACTTGGCCGCGTACTCGGCGTTGGCGAGGATGCGGTTGTCGTCGAAGCCCCACAGGTCGACGCCCTGGTTCCAGGCGACCTGTGCGGCGTCGCCCATCAGGCCGATGGCGAGCTGTTCGTGGCCCTGGTCGCGGCCGCTCTCCTGGCCCTGGCCCGCGTCCGTGACGACGCGGTTGCGGACGCTGCCGTTGCCCGCGCCGGCCGCGACGAAGCGCAGGGCGTCCTCGAAGAGGACGGGTTCCTCGCAGAACACTCCGATGGCGAGGATGGTCTGAATGGAAGTCAGGTCCCAGTTGCCGTTGGCGTAGAGCATGTAGCCCGACACGGCCGGATACCAGACGTCCAGGAAGGACCGCTCGCAGCGCGCGATGTCGTCCGCGGTCCAGCCGTCGTAGCCGGTGTACCGCAGCAGTTCTGCCGCGTTGACGAACTTGAACGCCTGGAGTCCCGCGCCGAGCGGACCGTCGGCCCCGGTGATCGCGGTCAGCGACTTCGACCAGGCGTTGAGGATGTCCCGGGCCTTGTCCGCGTGGGCGCGGTTGCCGGTGACGCACCACATCAGGGCGTTCTGGTAGGCCGCGGCCGAGTCGGCGACCGCCTGGTTCTGGAAGTTGGTGGGGCCGCGACCCCAGGAGGTGATCTGGCCGGTGTTCTGGATCGTGTACGTGGCCTTGGAGCGGGCGTGGGCGGCGAACGCCAGGTAGCCGTCGTAGATCGGCGACTCCTGGGCGGTGACCGCGGCCTTCATCCGGTCCAGGTCCTCGCGGGAGTGGAGGAGGCCGGGGTGTGTGAATGTGAACGCCGCGTCGGCGGCGGCCTCGGCCCACGCGGCCGTGGCGGAGGCGGACAACAGTCCGGCTCCGGCCACGGCGGTGAGCCCTGCCGCGCCGAGGAACGACCGTCGGCTGAGGGAGTGCACGGGTATCTCCTGGTTCAGTGGTGCCGCGTCACGCGTGCTCGATGGCGAGCGTGACGGTCCGTGTCGCGGTGCCCACGCTGTTGGTGGCCGACACGGTGACCTCGAAGGTGCCGACGTTGTCCTTGGCGGTGCCGGAGATCAGACCGGTGTCGGTGTCGATGTCCAGTCCCTTCGGCAGCCCTTCGGCGTTGAACTTCGTCGGCAGCCCGCTGGCCGTGATCAGGTAGTTGAAGACCTGGTTCTTGGTGGCCGTGGCCCCGTCCGGGCTGGTGATCTCGGGCGCGTCGCCGGACGTGGCCTCGGTGGAGTTCAGGAACCGCGTGTTCAGCACATGCTCGTTGGCGTACGCCGGCATCACGTCGGTGAACTTGTACCAGCCGGGCTTCTTCATCCCGTTGCCGATGAACTTGCCGTTGATGACGAGGTTCTGGAACGTCACGTTCTTGATGGCGTGGTCCGCGTCGTAGCCGACCATGATGGACGGGTTGGCGTGCGTACCGGTGTAGGTCAGGTTGCGGATGAAGACCCCGTCGATGCCCCGTCCGACGGAGGTGTTGTAGCTCTTGTTGAACATGACCCGCATGTTGATCAGCTGGCCCCAGCGGAAGTCCTCCACCCGGATGTCCTGGGCGCGGACGTTCTTCAGCAGGTTGCTGTCGCCCGGGTTGAGCGCGATGCAGCCCTGGTAGTCCATCTGCGGTTCACGGTGGTCGAGGATGTCGATGTTGCTGAAGACGAGGTTCTCGATGGTCTCCGGGGTGTCGGTGTTGCCGTGCGTACCGACGTTGATCGGGTGCGCGACGTCCGCCCAGAGGGTCGAGTTGCGGACGGTGACGTTGCGGACGTCACCGTAGTAGTCCCAGCGGTGGGCGTAGATCGCGATGCAGTCGTCGGAGTTCCGCATCCACACGCCCTCGATGAGGACGTCCTCGCTGGAGAAGACGTCGATGCCGTCGCCCCACTGGCCGTGGCTGTAGGAGTGCAGGTTGCGGATGGTGACCTGCTTCGACTGGCCGATGGTGCACGCGTAGCCGCTGCTCGGGTTGAGCACCATGACGCCGTCGATCTCGATGTTCTCGCAGTACCTCACCAGGACACCGCTCGGCGAGTTGTACAGCACGCCACGGCCGATCAGCCGGGCGTTCTCGACGTTCTCGAACTCCACCCGGGACGTCAGCACCGCGCCGCCGGCCAGATAGACCGTCTTGCCGCTGGGCACCTTCACCACGTTGTCGGTGGTCTTGTGCAGGCCGGGGCCGAAGTAGATGACGTCCTCGTCGTCGGGGTCGGGTGCGTTCTCCTCGATCGGGTTGGCGTGCAGCTGCAGGTTGTTGAAGATCTCGCCGTCGATCTCGATGGAGAGGTTGCGCGGCCCGGTGAGGGTGAAGCTCACCGAGGCCCCGTCCACTGTGTACTGGGTGGCGTAGGACAGGGGGCGGATCCGCGCGGAGCCAATGGTTCCCTTGGCCGAGGTGACGACGACCTCGACGGTGCCCTTGAAGTCGAAGGTGGCGACGGAGGAGTTGAAGACCGGGCCGCTGCCCGTGTCCGCGTTGATCTGCTTCGCCCGGGCTCGGTAGACGGGCACCGTCTGCCATTCGCCGCCGGGCGTTCGGGCCTTGACGGAGAAGCTCGAGTTGGTCGGGACCCCGCTCGGGATGGGGTACACCACCAGCTTGTCGGCGGACTCCGGTCCGTCGTCGTCCGTCGCCGCGCTCGCGGCCCCTGTCGCCACGCCGAGCAGCGAGTACGCGGCGGCGGTGGCGCCGACGGCCTGGAGAACGGTACGGCGGGACAGGCCGGTGCCGCCGCCAGTGCCCTGGGGGTCGTTCATGAGCAACTTCCTTACGGAGGAGGGTGGAGTCAAGGAGGCGAGCGAGGGACCACCTGAGTCCGGAGGTGGCGGACCTGCCGAGGTGAGTAGAACCTGAACAACAACCGGTTTCTATCGTGGTGACGGGCAGAGCTTCATCCTGTCCGCAAACCACGTCAAGAGGCTGGACCAAATTTCGAAAACTCCGAGTAACCTCCAGGACATGGCCTGGCGTGGCGCGCGAGGGCCTGCGGGACGGAAGAGCCGCAGGTCAGCAACCGGTTGTTGACCAGGAGTGGGTAACCGATTACACCCACAGACCGCATCTCTCCCTGCATCCACAGAGGTCCGTCACAACTCTCATCCACCGCCGAACACGGTCCGCTCTCCACGCACCGCCACGACCTGCACCTTTACGGGCGACAGGGAACGGTGAGCCACACATGTCATCCGATCACGACGATTGACCGGCCCTCTACTGCGGAACTACCGTAGAAGACGTTTTCTGCACCGTCTCCTTTCCTCACTGACCGCCCTCCCCCACTGATCCCCGCTGATCCCGCTGATCCCGTTGATCCCCCTTCTCACCAATCGCCTCGTCACACTCATCGCACCCAGGAGAGTCATGCCCAGCGCCCAGTCGCCGCGAGCCGTGTTCGCCATGGATCCGGTGCACCTGCCCCTGCTCTTCCCTCCGCCACTCATGGCACGGCTGCGGCAGGTGGTCGAGATCGACCCGGAGCTCGTCGTACAGGACTTCGCCGATCCCGCCGCCGCCCCCGCGCTGGCCGGGGCCGAGGTACTGATCACCGGCTGGGGCTGCCCGCACCTGGACGCGGACGTCCTGGCGGCGGCGCCCGGGCTGCGCCATGTGCTGCACGCCGCGGGCTCGGTCCGCGCGCTGGTCGGGGAGGCCCTGTGGCAGCGCGGGGTCACCGTCTCCAGCGCGGTGGTCGGCAACGCGCTGCCGGTCGCCGAGTACACGCTGGCGATGATCCTGCTGGCCGGCAAGGACGCCTTCGACCAGCGCGAACGCTTCCGGCAGACCCACGCGTACCCCTCCCCCGCCGAGACCGCGACCATCGGCAACGTGGGCCGCCGGGTGGGCGTCATCGGGGCCTCGCGGGTGGGACGCCGCCTGCTGGAACTGCTCCGACCGTTCGACTTCGCCGTCTCGCTCTACGACCCGTACGTCGCCCCGGCGGGCGCCGCGGCACTGGGCGCCGAGCCGAAGGGCCTGGACGACCTGTTGCGCACCAGCGACATCGTCAGCCTGCACGCCCCCGACATCCCCGAGACGTACCGCATGCTCGACCGCGGCAGACTCGCGCTGATCAGGGACGGCGGCGTACTCATCAACACCTCCCGGGGCGCCCTGATCGACCCGGACGCCCTCACCGAGGAGCTGCTCTCCGGCCGCCTGAAGGCGGTCCTCGACGTCACCGAGCCCGAGCCGCTGCCCGCCGCTTCCCCCCTCTACAACCTCCCCAACGTCTTCCTCACCCCGCACATCGCTGGCTCCCTCGGCAACGAACTGGAACGCCTCGGCCGCACGGTCGTCGAGGAACTGGAACGCGTCGCCGCGGGCCAGCCACCGGCGCATGAGGTGCGGCACACGGATCTGGCGCGGGTTGCCTGAACGGGGCCCTGCGGGCAGCCCACCGGGAGCGCGCCCGACGGGCGCACCCAGCCGGGTCTCGGTGGCGTCAGCGTCAGCTTGCCGTCGGCCTTCGGAGCCGGGTGGCCCGGCACCGGGACGGGTCGTGGATTGATTTCGGAGTTGCCGGTGGCCCTGTGCTTGGGACAGCGCTCTTCGTGCGCACCCCCGTTCAGCGGCCGAGTACCGCCTCCCGCGCGGCACGTGACCAGATGGCCTGTTGCCGGGCGTTGAAGCCCATGCGGTTCCAATGGAAGAGGACGTGCCGAGCCAGGACACCGCGCAGGCCGAGCCCAAGGTGCCCGTCTCGCCCAGCGCCCGCGAGGGCACGGCCGCCATGCTCCATGCCGGCCACCCAGTCCCGCAGCGGCGAGAGCGGCCCTTCGGCGAGTACCGAGCCAGGGTCGAGCAGGAGTAATCGCCGCATGGTGTCCGCCATGGCGGTGACCTTGTCGCCGGGTACGTCTTCGGGCAGCGGCCGTCTGGCCTCCACTTGCCCCCACACGTCCCCCTGCTCTCCCCACTCCAGTCCTGCAGCCCGCAAGAACAGGGTGATGACGAGCAACGAGGTCGCCTTCGCCGCAAGGAGTCCGTCCGTTCGGCCGGCGGCGTGCTGGTGGAAGTCGAGCACACCAAGGCTGTCGGCATGGAACACACGATGAGTGATCGTCATCCCGTCCGGGCCACCGAAGGCGATGGACTCCGGCTCGTACAGGTACGGGCGCCACTCCTTCACCACATTCCAGGACATCGCGCTGTCGAGCGCCTTCGTGACGTGCGCGACGGTGTCCTCGACCGATGTGTCCGGGCTGGGGCGAACGCGCAGGCGCCAGCAGGGATGTTTGCGTAGGAACCACCACTCCCCGACGGGCGCACCGCGCAGGGCGGGCAGGAGGTAGGCGCGGAAGGCATCGGCGGCGGTGGGGTAGTCGGCGAACTCGATGTTCACCTGGTGCCAGCCGTCGGAGTGGGTGTCGAGCGCGACCCGGCCGGCGGAGAGGTACCGCTCGACCGCGTCAGCCAGCCGGGAGGACGACATCCCCGCTCGCTTGGCTGCATCCGAGATCGGCTCCCCACCAAGGACGGACCAGATGGCTTTCTCGACCAGTCCTGCGTCGTACTCGTGCACCGTGTCATCTCTCTTAGATCAGAAGCAGGCAGGCGTCCCAGTCAGTGACAGGTCCTGCTCCTGACTCGGCGCTCTGGAACGCCAGGACCGCCCCGGCCTCCCCTTCGAGGAATCCGGTCTCCTCTGGAGTGCCCGCAACGAGGAAGCGCCGCCTGAGCAAGGGAAGGCGGTCCGTGAACACGTACGGGTGCTCCGCGTCCTGCGCGAACCGCTGAACCGTACGCAGGACACCGCCGACGCCGTGACACAGGCCGCGGTTGGACAGCTTGTCGAGCTGGTCCGGGTCGTCCAGGCAGTACAGCAGAGCGCGCTCGGCCATCCGTTTGCGGTCCTCGTCGTCGAGGGCGATGGCGGCGAGCTGCTGTGCCCGGGCCAGGCCCGGCGTGCCGTAGCACCAGGACGGCGTGGTGGGGAGGGCGGGGGCGGGACCGGTGGCACTGACCCACCGAGGCCAGCGGATTCCGCGGTGGTCGCTCCGTCGGATCCGGTCGAGCCAGCGGCAGATCCGGGTCATGGCGGTGTCGTGGCCCTCCACGGTGATGCCGCGCCGTTTCGCCAGAGCGAGCAGAGCGAGGGGGCCGGTGATGCCGTGCGCGAGACCCGCGTTGGCATGGCCGCCTTTTGTGGCGGTTTTGTTGGCGGGCGAGTGACAGACCCACCAGCCGGGCAGTGGCGCCCCGCCGGGCCCGGCGATCGGCTGGGTTAGTCGAACCAAGTACTCCAGCACTTCTCTCAGTTCGGGGCCGTCCGGCTGTCGGCACAGTAGGAGGGCGCCAAGGCCGACGAGTCCTCGGAACAGGTCGTACTCGGCGAAGGTGGTGTAGCCGCCTTGGTCGATGCGTGCGTGGGCGGCGGCCAGGCGGCGGCGGGTGTGCGCGGCCACGATGCCGTCCAGGGTGTGCAGGGCTCCGGCGTACCGGTCACTGTCCGTGGCTGCGAGGTGAAGGACGTACGTCATGGCGGGGGCGCCGAGGAACAGGCTGGCCGTGTCTCCGTCGATCAGCGGGCGGATGTCGGCGAGTTGCTGGTGGACGTCGTTCCAGGGGGTGAGGCCGCGGTGGGCGCGTTCGATGTGGAGGAGGGCAGCACCGAGGGGGCCGTGCGCGAGGGACTGCCGGGTGGCGATGGTGGTGTCGGTGAGGGGCGGGGCGGTGGTCACCGCATGGCTCCTTCGGTGCGGACGGTCCAGGACAGGGCGGCGGTGCGTGCGAGGCGTCGGCAGGTCGCTTCGGCGTCGGGGGCGATCCCGGCGGTGCGGTTGTGGTGCATGTGCAGCAGGGACGGCAGGACGGCCGCCGGGTCGGTGCCGGTTGTTTCCAGTGCCGTTCGGTATGCGCGCAGGGCGGTTCGGCGCATGCCCCACGCCCTCGCGACGGTATGGCCGCCCGGGAGTTCCAGGATCGGGTGGAGGTGCTCACCGCTGCTGAGGCGTACGACGAGAGCCTGTGCGTCTCGGGGCAGCGCGGTGGTGCCGTCGCTCTTGGGGAAGTTCTCCGTCAGCCACGCCCGGCCGACCGCCGGTGTTCCGAGGAAGGCGGTGGCGATGTCGACGAAGCCGGCGGCGGTGACCGCCTGCTGGTGGCTGTCGGGGAGGGGCAGGGCGATCTGGGTCAGGGCGGCGTCGGAGTCGGCGGCGAAGAACCTCTCGGCAGCCTCCAGGACAGCCCCGGTGCCGTAGCGGCCGGTCTCCGGCTCGTCGGTGTCCCACCGCACTCGCTGAAGCAGGCCCTCGTTGCGCAGCTCGGCCGCCCATACGGCAACGCACCGGGCAGCGTCCCCGAACCCCTCCGGGGACGGCAGCCGTAACCGCAGGCGCACGTGGCTGTCGGGGTCGGCATAGCGGATGAACCACCACCCCAGCGGTGCGACTTCCCCCAGCAGCAGCGGCACGTGGGCGGTGAGTAGTTCGGGCACCTGGGCCGCGTTGCCGTACAGCTTCAGGTACACCCATGGGGAGGCGCCCGGCATCCGGGCGGAGTCCCGTCCCGCGACGACCGCTGTCCGGCAGACGGCGGCCGGGGCGGGCGGCTGGTCGGAGACGAAGGGCATGGTGATCTCATGGGCGCGGCCCAGCCAGCCGAACGTGTCTTCCGGCGGTGCCTCGCGCAGCATCACGGTGGTGTGGCGGTCCAGTTCGGCTCGCAGGAGTTGCTGGTGGGCCGAGAGGTCGAGGTCCAGGCGCAGCCGCTGGTCGTCGTTGCCGACGTACACCGTGCTCGGCACGCCGCGGCGGACACGCCAGTCGGCCAGGCGGAATGCCCAGTTGCCGCCGTCGCCAAGGTCGGAGGCGCGGAGCCTCCAGCAGGCCGGGGACAGGATCGTGCGGCCGACGCGTACCTCGGGCAGGAACGGCAGCCGAGCCGCCGCGCCCCACGCGAACGGGATCAGGGCGGCGGTGTGCGAGCGGTGCACCTCGGACACGAAGCGGACCAGCGGAGGGGTGGCGTTGGTCAACTCCACAGCGTTCAGGACCGACGGCTCGATCACCTGGCCGGTGGACAGCGACACGAGGTAGAGGCGCCGGGTGTCGGCGACGACAGCGAGGTCGTCCGCGTCGAGTGTGGCGTCCGGGTTGTACTCGCCCACGGACAGCACGCTCGGCATGACGGCGGGGGCGCGTCCGACGTTGCGGGTTCGTACACGCAGCGGCGGACTGGACACCTGCCCCAGGGCGGCGTCGGCGGTGAGTGTCGGCAGCCCGGCGTACGCGGCGGCCATACGGTCGAAGTCGGCCTTCTCCAGCATCGTCAGGAAGCGTCCCGTGGTGATGCCGACGCTCATGGACAGTCCCTTGATGACCAGCGCGAACCGGCCGTCGTCCACATCGGCCAGGGACCGCGCGAGCACCGTGAAGGACAGTGCGACGTGCGCGGGCACCTGGGCAGGCCCAAGGGCCAGAGCCTTGATGTCTTCCTCTGTGAGGTCGACCGTGCGCTGATCGTTCAGAGCCGCGTCCTGGGCGAGGGTCAGGAGGTATTCGTCGCGAAGGGTCGTGGCCAGCACCGGCCGTTTGAGGACCGTACCGCGGTAGCTGGCGGGAAATCCGAGGCCGGTGTCCGGGTCGGTGAGGTCGCGCAGGGGCACGATGGTGCCCATGCTGTAGCGCTCCAGAAACCGCGTGCGGTAGTCCTGCCAGGCCGCTGAGCCGTTCGGGAACGGTGTCAGCCGGGTAATGGCTTCCAAGGCGCTCTCGGCCTCGCGGGTCACGGCTTCGGGTAGAACGATGTCGCAGTCTGGGCGCAGATTGACCATCAGGCTGCGGTCGGTGATGCCGGTGAGGGCGGTCATCCTCGCCGTGGCCTGGGCGCGGAGCGTGCGTTGGTCTCCCTGTGGGGCCTGGTCGTGACGGGTGAGGAGCGTTCGGATCTGCCGCAGTTCATCGGTTCTGGCGGGCGCGGCGCCGGTGGTGTCGAGCTGCTCGATCAAGTGCCCGAGTGCGTCACCGCACGTCATGGGTGCGTGGAGGCTGGTCAGGAGCACGCGGTGCTCGACGAGGCTGTGCAGCATGGCGTGGATCTGCACGGCCGGGGTGTGGAGGTAGTTGCTGCGGAGCTTGTCGGCAAGGGTGCTCACGGTGATCGGCGTACGGGCCAGGGCCAGGACGGCTTCCACGGCGCGGGTGCGGCGCAACGTGGTTTCAGTGGGGCCGTCGGTGCCCGGCTGATAGAGGACGGCGATACGCGAACCGCGCACGATGCACATGGAGTTGGCGACGACGGGCAAATGCCGCAGCACACCCGGGTCACGTTCCAGGGTGGTGATGACGTCGTTCAGCCACTCGGCGTCGACATGGACGAAGGCACGGTGCCCGGCGCCCCAGTCCGCGCGACCGGCAGGGCCGATGCGGATGGGGGCCGCCCCGGCGAACAGCCCGAACGGTGTGGGCCGGTACTGCATGCGCAGCACGTAGCGGGCCAGGGACATGGCAGTGCGCCGTACGGCCCGCGAGCCCAGGCGCCGCCCGGCCACCACTTCGCTGACGGAGTCGGCGAGGCGGGGGGCGGCGAATTCGATCGCGGCAGCCCTGATGTCGTCGGCCCACACCTGGGTGATCCAGTTCCGCCACCGATCGGTGTCAGCCGGCTCGTTGCCGACCAGTGTTGGCCAGGGAGGCAGCGTTGCTGCCATCGGAAACACCGACGCCCTAATCATGCCCGCATCAAGCGTGCGATACATGGCTATACCCTCTTCGTTCTCGCGGTAACGGGGG
>NZ_AEJC01000354.1 GCF_000317595.1 Streptomyces ipomoeae 91-03
CCGCCGGACTCGGCACCTCGCCGTCGTCCTGCGCCGTACCGGCGTCCGCGTCGGCCTCGCCGCGGCGCTGTGGACCCGGCACCGGGGCGGCCGGTGGGGTGGCCTCGCACGGGACCCCGTCCACCGGCTCGGGTACCAGTCCGGTCATACTTCCTCCTGGTGTTGCGGAGCTTGTGCTGCGGGTGCTGTCAGTGGGGAATCCCGGCGACAGGACGGTTGTCTTTACGCCAGGCGTCGAAATCCGCCCCGGGCGCTTCGACGCGCTCCCTTTCACGGGAAGTCACCCGCCCGCACGGCGCTCACGGGCGCGCCGGGACGCACGCACCCGGCGTACGAGCCGGGCCGCCGCCACGAAGAGGGCCGTGGCGAGCGCGACGCCGGCCGAGGCCATCGACCCGTCGTGCACCACCGCGTACTGGTGCACCGCGGACGCCAGTGCCCCGGTGCCGCCGACGGCGAAGAGCCCCGCGGCCGTGGTGCATCCGCCTTCGATGCGCCGGTCCATCCGGTCGAGGCGAGCCGCCATCCGGGCGAACTCCGCGTCGGAGGGCGGCGATCCGGCGGGGCGGGACGGGTAGTGCGTCATCTCGTCTGCTCCTGACGTTCGGGGGCGGTCAAGGCCGTCACGGTCGGAGACGGTCGTCGCGGTCGTCGCGTACGGGGACGGTCGTCGCGGTCGTCGCGTACGGAGACGGTCGTCACGGTCGTCGCGTACGGAGACGGTCGTCACGGTCGTCGCGTACGGAGACGGTCGTCATGACCGTCGCGTACGGAGACGGTCGTCATGACCGTCGCGTATGGGGACTCACGGCCGTCGTGGGCGGGCGCTGCCGCCCCGTACGACGTCCGCACCCCTAATCGCCGTTCGGGGGACCCTTCCGTTACTTCCGGGAGCAGAAGTGGCATCCATCACACGCGCTTTCGGGTTTCGTACAGGTCCCTCTCACCCACCTGGCCCAGCCCGACGCGAAGTTCATCTCATATGCGAGATAGCCTCGCCGCATGACCGACGACTACCTCGTACGTATCGGCAAGCTCATCCGTGACGCCAGGCAGCACCGGGGCTGGACACAGTCGCAGTTGGCGGAGGCGCTCGGCACCAGTCAGAGCGCGGTGAATCGAATCGAGCGCGGCAACCAGAACATCAGCCTTGAGATGATCGCTCGCATCGGCGAAGCGCTGGACAGTGAAATCGTGTCCCTGGGGTACGCGGGCCCGATGCATCTGCGTGTGGTGGGCGGACGTCGGCTCTCCGGCTCGATCGACGTGAAGACCAGCAAGAACGCGTGTGTCGCGCTGCTGTGCGCCTCCTTGTTGAACAAGGGGCGCACGGTACTGCGCCGGGTGGCTCGGATCGAGGAGGTGTACCGCCTGCTGGAGGTGCTCGGCTCCATCGGCGTACGCACCCGGTGGATCAGCGGCGGCGTCGACCTGGAGATCGTGCCGCCGACCGAGCTGGACCTCGACGCCATCGACGCGGAGGCGGCCCGCCGTACGCGGTCCATCATCATGTTCCTCGGCCCGCTGCTGCACCGTATGGACCACTTCAGACTGCCGTACGCCGGTGGCTGCGACCTCGGTACGCGGACCATCGAGCCGCACATGATCGCGCTGCGCCGGTTCGGGCTGGACATCACCGCCACCGAGGGGCTGTACCACGCCGAGGTGGACCGGTCCGTCGTCCCGGGCCGTCCGATCGTGCTGACCGAGCGCGGCGACACGGTGACCGAGAACGCGCTGCTCGCCGCCGCCCGCCACGACGGCGTGACCGTCATCCGCAACGCCTCCTCCAACTACATGGTCCAGGACCTGTGCTTCTTCCTGGAGGCCCTCGGCGTACGGGTGGACGGCATCGGCACCACCACGCTCACCGTGCACGGCGTGCCGCACATCGACGTGGACGTCGACTACTCCCCCTCCGAGGACCCGGTAGAGGCGATGAGTCTGGTCGCCGCCGCGGTCGTCACCGAGTCCGAACTCACCGTGCGCCGGGTGCCGATCGAGTTCCTGGAGATCGAACTGGCGGTCCTGGAGGAGATGGGCCTCGACCACGACCGCTCGGCGGAGTACGTCGCCGACAACGGCCGTACCCGGCTGGTGGACCTCACCGTGCGGCCGTCCAAGCTCCAGGCGCCGATCGACAAGATCCACCCGATGCCGTTCCCCGGCCTGAACATCGACAACGTGCCGTTCTTCGCGGCCATCGCCGCCGCCGCGCAGGGCAAGACCCTCATCCACGACTGGGTGTACGACAACCGCGCGATCTATCTCACCGACCTCAACCGCATCGGCGGCCGCCTCCAACTCCTCGACCCGCACCGCGTGCTCGTCGAGGGCCCGACCCGCTGGCGCGCCGCCGAGATGATGTGCCCGCCCGCCCTCCGCCCCGCCGTCGTCGTCCTGCTGGCCATGCTGGCGGCCGAGGGCACGTCCGTCCTGCGCAACGTGTACGTCATCAACCGCGGCTACGAGGACCTGGCGGAGCGCCTGAACTCGGTGGGCGCGCAGATCGAGATCTTCCGGGACATTTGAGCGACGGAGGTCGCCGCATCCGACCTGACCTGCACTGATGCGGGCCTGGAGGGGGTGCGGCGGCATCTCTGGGACTTCTCTGGGACTTTGGGCCCTCGGCGGGCTACGGGCCGCGCTCCACGAGCTCTGAGAATGGCGAGCGTCTTGTGTGCGACGTCCAGGGCCGCCTTTTCCTGCGAGTGCCGCTCCCGTGCCCTACTCCAATCCCCTCTTACCCGGCGCCCAGAACGGCTTGGTGAGCACGGACCGCCGGTCCCAGCCCAACTCCCGTACCAGCAGCTGCCGTACGGACTGAACGGTCCTCGCCTCCCCGGCGACGTACGCGACCCCGCCCGGCTCGGGAGCGAGCCGCCGTACCCCGTCAGGGAGTGAACTGCCGCCCCTGGTCAGCCAGTCGAGCCGATCGGAGTGGCGCAGCGGGAGCCGGTCCGCGGCCGTCTCAGTCTCCACGCACCCGGAGATCCGCGCCTCCGCGGGCAGTGCCTCCAGCATGGCCCCGAAGGCGACGGACGCCGATGATGACCCGCGTGCCGGGCTGGGCGGCGATGCGCCGCACCGCGTGCGCGCCGAGCCCTGCGGTGGCACCGGTCATCACGACGACACGCTGCGGCTGAATGTGATCCATGGCCGGGTTGTCCTGTCCTGATCAATGGGAGTCGCCGGCCGCGGTCTTCGAGCGCGCGGCCCATCGGTGACCTTCACTGCCGGTTGCCGCTACGGCGGCACCGTGAGATCGTTGTTAACGTAACCTCACATATATTATCAATTGTTAAGGAACTAGTTGTCGACATCAATCCCCGAGCCGGACACACCCGGCGAGACACGCGCGCCCGTGACAGGCCAGCAACTGCTCGCCGCGTTCACGAATCTGGGTAAAAGTCTGAGGCGGTGGATGCAGGCGAACATGCCCACGGGTGGCCGGATGACGGTGCCGCGCGCCACCCTGCTCATGGGTCTGACGCTCAAGAGCGAACCGGCCGGCATGGGCGAGCTCGGCGAGCCCCTGGGCATGTCTCCCAGGAACATGACCGTTCTGGTGGACGGCCTGGAGAAGGAGGGGCTGGTCCGACGTGTCAGTCATCCGCACGACCGCCGGGTCAAGCTGGTCGAGCTCACCCCGGCCGGTCGGCGTGTGGTGGAGCAGGAGCTCGGGCCGTCGCACGCGGCGGCAGCGGCGTTGTTCGACGACTTCACACCCGAGGAACGGGCCGAGTTGCTCAGGCTGTTGGTGAAGGTGGGCGACTCCCTGCGCACGCGCGGGATCGACGTGCCCTCCCCCGGCCAGGGTTGATCATCTGGGAGGTGCGCGTTGACTCCATCGTCATCCGGGCATGAGCATTCGCCGGCCATGGACGCGTTCCTGGCCACGGTCGTGTTCGGGATCTCGCTGCTGGCGCCCGTTCTGGACGACAACAGCGACACCCCGTCCCTGACCCTCCAGGGCGCGTTCCACGCG
>NZ_AEJC01000355.1 GCF_000317595.1 Streptomyces ipomoeae 91-03
GGCTCCATGGCCAGTGCCCGGGCGATCGCCACCCGCTGCTGCTGACCGCCGGAGAGCTGGGCGGGGTAGTGGTCCTTGCGATCGCCGAGGCCCACCCGGTCCAGCAGACGTTCCGCGCGCTCCCGGGCGACGGCCTTGGTCTCGCCCTTGACCTGGACCGGGGCCTCCATGACGTTCTCCAGAGCCGTCATGTGGGGGAAGAGGTTGAAGCGCTGGAACACCATGCCGATGTCCCGCCGCTGCGCGGCCACTTCCTTTTCCTTCAGCTCGTAGAGCTTGTCGCCCTTCTGCCGGTAGCCGACCAGCTCGCCGTCGACCCACAGCCGACCGGCGCTGATCTTCTCCAGATGGTTGATGCACCTGAGGAACGTGCTCTTGCCGGAGCCGGACGGGCCGATCAGACAGAACACCTCGCGCGGGTTCACCTCCAGGTCGATGCCCTTGAGGATGTGCGCGAGCCCGAAGGACTTGTGCACCGGCCGCGTACGGAGATCGTCGAGAGCGGTTACGCCTCGAACACCTCACGCACCAACTGCTCCTGCTCGGCCTGGTGCCGCTTCGCCGAACCCACCGCCGGGGAGGACGAGTGGGGGCGGGAGATACGGCGGAGGCGTTCGCCGGCCGGGATGTCGGCGCCGACCGCGAGGTCCAGGTGGTCGATCAGGTTGAGGGCGATGAAGGGCCAGGCGCCCTGGTTGGCCGGCTCCTCCTGCGCCCACAGGTACTTCTCGGCGTTCGGGTACTTGGCGATCTCCGCCTGGAGCTCGGCACCCGGCAGCGGGTACAGGCGCTCGATGCGGATGATCGCGGTGTCCTTGAGGCCGCGCTTCTGACGCTCGGCGTCGAGGTCGTAGTAGACCTTGCCGGCGGTGAAGACGACCTTCTTGACGGCGGCCGGGTCGACCGACGCGTCGCCGATGACCGGGCGGAACTGGCCCGTCGTGAACTCCTCAGCCTTCGACGCGGCGGCCTTGAGGCGCAGCATCGACTTCGGGGTGAAGACCACCAGCGGCTTGTGGTGCGGGTTGTGCACCTGCCACCGCAGGAGGTGGAAGTAGTTCGACGGCAGGGTCGGCATCGCGACCGTCATGTTGTTCTGCGCGCAGAGCTGGAGGAAGCGCTCCGGGCGGGCGGACGAGTGGTCCGGGCCCTGGCCCTCGTAGCCGTGGGGGAGGAGGAGCGTGACGCCGCTCGTCTGGCCCCACTTCTGCTCCGCCGACGAGATGAACTCGTCCACGACCGTCTGGGCGCCGTTGACGAAGTCGCCGAACTGGGCCTCCCACATCACCAGGGACTCGGGACGGGCGAGCGAGTAGCCGTACTCGAAGCCCATCGCCGCGTACTCGGAGAGGAGGGAGTTGTAGACGTTCAGGCGCGCCTGGTCCTCGGAGAGGTACATCAGCGGCGTGAACTCCTCGCCCGTCTCGCGGTCGATGATCACCGCGTGGCGCTGGCCGAAGGTGCCGCGCTGGGAGTCCTGGCCCGCCAGACGGACCGGGGTGCCCTCCAGGAGCAGCGAGCCGATGGCGAGGGTCTCGCCCATGCCCCAGTCGATCGTGCCGTCCTCGACCATGGACGCCCGGCGCTGCAGCTGCGGCAGCAGACGCGGGTGGGCGGTGATGTGGTCGGGGACGTTGACCTGGGACTCGGCGATGCGCTTGACGGTCTCCGCGGTGATCGCGGTGTTCACCGAGACCGGGAAGCCGTCCTGCGGGTCGCTGGCCTGGGCGGCGGCCGGCTGCGACGTCGCCTCGCGGACCTCCGTGAAGACCTTCTCCAGCTGGCCCTGGTAGTCCTGCAGCGCCTGCTCGGCCTCTTCCAGGGTGATGTCGCCGCGACCGATCAGGGACTCGGTGTAGAGCTTGCGCACCGAGCGCTTCTTGTCGATCAGGTCGTACATCAGCGGCTGCGTGAAGGCCGGGTTGTCCGACTCGTTGTGACCGCGGCGGCGGTAGCAGATGAGGTCGATCACCACGTCCTTGTTGAACGCCTGGCGGAACTCGAAGGCCAGACGCGCGACCCGGACGACCGCCTCGGGGTCGTCGCCGTTCACGTGGAAGATCGGGGCCTCGATCATGCGGGCCACGTCCGTGGCGTACATCGAGGAGCGCGACGACTCGGGGGCCGCCGTGAAGCCGACCTGGTTGTTGATGACGATGTGGACCGTGCCGCCCGTGCGGTAGCCGCGCAGCTGCGACATGTTCAGGGTCTCGGCCACCACGCCCTGGCCCGCGAAGGCCGCGTCGCCGTGGAGGGCCACCGGCAGGACCGTGAAGTCCGTGCCGCCCTTGTTGATGATGTCCTGCTTGGCGCGCGCGACGCCCTCCAGAACCGGGTCCACCGCCTCCAGGTGCGAGGGGTTCGCGACCAGGCTGACCTTGATCTGCTCGCCGTCCAGGCCCGTGAAGGTGCCTTCGGCGCCCAGGTGGTACTTCACGTCGCCGGAGCCGTGCATCGACTTCGGGTCGAGGTTGCCCTCGAACTCGCGGAAGATCTGCGCGTACGACTTGCCGACGATGTTCGCCAGGACGTTCAGCCGGCCGCGGTGGGCCATGCCGATGACGACCTCGTCGAGACGGGACTCCGCCGCCGAGTCGATGACCGCGTCGAGCAGCGGGATGACGGACTCGCCGCCCTCCAGGGAGAAGCGCTTCTGGCCGACGTACTTCGTCTGCAGGAAGGTCTCGAAGGCCTCCGCCGCGTTCAGACGGCGCAGGATGCGCAGCTGCTCCTCGCGCTCCGGCTTGGTGTGCGGGCGCTCGATGCGGTCCTGGATCCACTTGCGCTGCTTCGGGTCCTGGATGTGCATGAACTCGACACCGGTCGTACGGCAGTACGAGTCGCGCAGGACGCCGAGGATGTCGCGGAGCTTCATCATCGACTTGCCGGCGAAGCCGCCGACCGCGAACTCGCGCTCCAGGTCCCACAGGGTGAGCCCGTGCTCGGTGATGTCCAGGTCGGGGTGCTTGCGCTGGCGGTACTCCAGAGGGTCGGTGTCGGCCATGACGTGGCCGCGGACCCGGTAGGAGTGGATCAGCTCGAAGACGCGGGCGGCCTTGGTGACGTCGTCGTCGTGGCTGGCGTCGATGTCCCGGAACCAGCGGATCGGCTCGTACGGGATGCGCAGGGCCTCGAAGATGTCGTCGTAGAAGCCGTTCTCGCCCAGCAGCAGGTTCGCGACCTGGCGGAGGAACTCGCCGGAGGCGGCGCCCTGGATCACCCGGTGGTCATACGTCGACGTGAGCGTCATGACCTTGGAGATGCCGAGCTTGTTGAGCGTGTCCTGGCTCGTGCCCTGGAACTCCGCCGGGTAGTCCATGGAGCCGACGCCCATGATCACCGACTGGCCGGGCATCAGACGCGGCACGGAGTGGACGGTGCCGAGGCCGCCGGGGTTGGTCAGGGAGACCGTCACGCCGGTGAAGTCGTCCATCGTCAGCTTGCCGTCGCGGGCGCGGCGGACGATGTCCTCGTAGGCCTGCCAGAACTCGAAGAAGTTCAGCGTCTCGGCCTTCTTGATGGCCGCGACGACCAGTTGGCGGTCGCCGTTCGGCTTGACCAGGTCGATGGCCAGGCCGAGGTTGACGTGGGCCGGCTTGATGAGGGTCGGCTTGCCGTCCTTCTCGCCGTACGACCAGTTCATCGCCGGCATGGCCTTGATGGCCTGCACCATCGCGTAGCCGATCAGGTGCGTGAAGGAGATCTTCCCGCCCCGGGCGCGCTTGAGGTGGTTGTTGATGACGATGCGGTTGTCGAACAGCAGCTTCACCGGGACGGCGCGCACGGACGTGGCCGTGGGCAGCTCCAGCGAGGCGTTCATGTTCTTGGCGACCGCGGCGGCCGGGCCGCGCAGCGTGATCAGCTCCGGGCCCTCGGCGGCGGGCGCGGCCTGCTTCGCGGGGGCGGCGGCCGGCTTGGCCGCGGCGGGCGCCGGCGCGGGCTTCGCGGCGGCCGGGGCCGGGGCGGGCGCGGGCGCCGGGGCACCGGCGGCAGGCTTCTGGGTGGCCGGCGCGGGGGCGGCCTGGGCCGGAGCCGCGGGGGTGGCCGGGGCGGCGGGTGCCGCGGGCGTGGTGGTCGCTGCGGCCCCCGTGGCCGCAGTACCCGCCGGAGCCGGGGTGGCAGCTGCCCCTGGCTTGTAGTCGGCGAAGAAGTCCCACCAGGCTCGGTCTACCGAATTCGGGTCCTGGAGGTACTGCTGATAGATCTCGTCGACGAGCCACTCGTTGGGACCGAAGGCCGCGGCGGGGTTCTTACCCGCTTGGTCTGAGTCGGTCGAGATGCTCGAGTTACTGGGGGACTGTGGCGACACGGCGGCAACCGCCCTCTTCCGCTTCACAAGGTGATGGACAGCGGGAATAAAGGCTACGCCTCCGTGGCCGGGAAGGTCAGGTCGAGCCCGCTCATCGTCGCGTAAGTCACATTGGAAAGCGTGTTTCGGGGGTGGAAATGGCGGGAAACAAGCGTGGTTCCGGTCTGGAACGGGGGTGGTGGGTGGGGGCGGGGCATGCGTCGGGCAGGGCCTGCGGCGGGATATACGCGGCCCTTTGCGCGAACGCACCTGATCACACGTGTCCGGCTGCGCGGATCTGCCGTGGATCTTGTGGCTCCGCTTCGAACTTTACGTCAACT
>NZ_AEJC01000356.1 GCF_000317595.1 Streptomyces ipomoeae 91-03
CCACAACCCGCACCCGCCACCCGACCCCATCCCCCCGAGCTGGAAGGCGCAGCGGGGTCGAAGGGGCGGCAGCCCCTGGGGATGGGAAGGGTAGGGGCGGCGGGGGCGAAAAAGCCCACCGACGCTCAGCCCCACCGCCCGGTCAAGCCCAGCAGCAGCGCCCCCGCCGCAGTCCCGGCGGTGGACGTACGCAACACACTCGCCCCCAACCGATACGCCCGAGCCCCAGCCTCACCGAAGAGCACCAACTCCTCCGGCGACACCCCCCCTTCGGGCCCCACGACCAACACGATCTCCCCCCGGGACGGCAACTCGGCCCCGGCAAGAGCCTCCTCACCACTCTCATGCAACACGGCGGCGAAGTCGGCCTCAGCCAGAAGCCCCGCAACCTGCTTACTACTCGCGAGATCGGCGACCTCAGGAAACCGCACCCGCCGAGCCTGCTTACCCGCTTCCCGCGCGGTGCCCCGCCACTTGGCAAGAGCCTTCAGCCCCCGGTCCCCCTTCCACTGCGTGATGCACCGGGACGCGGCCCAAGGCACGATCGCGTCGATACCGACCTCGGTCATGGTCTCGACGGCAAGCTCGCCCCGGTCCCCCTTGGGCAACGCCTGCACGACGGTGATACGGGGCTGCTCCGGGGCCTCCTCATGGACGGTCTTCAGGCCCATCACCACGAGCCGGTCCTTGCCCTCGGCGGCCTTGACGACCCCTTCCGCCCACCGCCCGCGCCCGTCCGTGAGGACGACGTCCTCCCCGGGCCGCAACCGCTTCACGGAAACGGCATGCCGCCCCTCGGGCCCGTCGAGGACGAACTCCTCGGCACAGCCATCGGGCAGCACCAGGGAATCGACCACGAACACAGGCGCGGTCATCAGCCTTCACTCCCAGAACCAGACCCAGAACCAGACCCAGAACCAGACCCAGCCCCAAAACCGGACACGGAACCAGAACCGGACACGGAACCGGCACCATCAATGGCCGTACCGGCGCCGCCCCCCGCCACACCACCCGCAGACGCGACCGCCCCCGCCCCCGCCCCGATCCCGGCCGACACAACGCCGGCCCGCGCGGCAGCGATCTCCCCGGCCAGCACCCGGACCAGCTCCCCGGCCGGCAACTCGCGGGCCATCCGGTGCCCCTGCCCGGCCCACAGCGCCATCCCCTGGGCGTCCTCGGCCGTGGCGGCGGCCTTGCGCAGGGGTGAGGTGAGGTGGTGGACCTCGGGGTAGGCGGCGGGGGCGTAGGGGCCGTGCTCGCGCATGAAGCGGTTGACGAGACCGCGGGCGGGGCGCCCGGAGAAGGCGCGGGTCAGCTCCGTACGGACGAAGAGCGGGTCGGTCAGGGCCCGCTTGTGCACGGGCTGGGCGCCGGACTCGGGGGTGGCGAGGAAGGCCGTACCGAGCTGGGCGGCGGCGGCGCCGGCGGCGAGGAGGGCGGCGATCTGGCCGCCGCGCATGATGCCGCCGGCGGCGACGACGGGCAGGGCAACGGCCTCGCGGACCTGGGTGAGCAGGGTGAGCAGACCGACACCGGCGCGGTCGCGCTCGGGGTCGTCGCGATGGGTGCCCTGGTGGCCGCCGGCCTCGACGCCCTGCACGATCACGGCATGGGCGCCGGACCGCTCCACGGCCTCCGCCTCCTCCGCCGAGGTCGCGGTGACGAGGGTGAGCGTGCCCTTGCGGGCGAGGGAATCGATCACCTCGGGGGTCGGGCAGCCGAAGTGGAAGGACACCACCGGCACCGGGTCGTCGAGCAGCACGGCGAGCTTCGCCTCGTAGCCGTCGTCCCGTCCGCTGTGGGGATCTCCCAGCTCGGTGCCGTACCAGGAGGCCTCACCGGCGAGCTGCTCGGCGTACACCTCGACGGCCGCCGGGTCCGAGTGTTCCGGCTGCGGCATGAACAGGTTCACCCCGAACGGGCGCCCCGTCAGCCCCTTCAGCTGTTTGATCTCCTGGTACATCCCGTCGGCCGTCTTGTACCCGGCGGCGAGAAACCCCAGCCCACCGGCCTCGGAAACGGCAGCGGCCAGCCGCGGCACGGACACACCACCGGCCATGGGGGCCTGCACGATCGGAACCGGAAACAGATCGGTCAGTGCGGAGGACATGCCCGCATGGTGCCACGTCCCCCGACCATCACCGAATCGGGTAGGCCAATGGTTCGTCTGCGGGTGAGTGGGGACTGGTCGCTCCCCCACTCTCGACCACTCTCGACTGCGCTCGAGCGGGAGGGACCCCCATCGCGGCGGAGCCACACATCGATACAGCCCCGCGCCCCTAAAAGACCTGGGGGCACCCCGTGCTTTTTAGGGGCGCGGGGAACTGCGCGATCAACCCCCACCCACCCGCACCCGCCAACGAACCCCAACCCCCGAGCTCAAAGGCGCAGCGGGGTCGAAGGGGCGCAGCCCCTGGGGGACGGGACGGGTAGGGGCGGCGGGGGCGAATCCCACTCAGCGCCCGTTGAACGCATCCTTCAGCCGAGAGAACAACCCCTGCTGCCCAGGCTGGAACTGCCCAGTAGGCCGCTCCTCCCCCCGCAACGCGGCCAACTGCCGCAACAACTGCTCCTGCTCGGGATCAAGCTTCGTCGGCGTCTGAACCTCCACATGGACGATCAGATCCCCACGCCCACCACCCCGAAGATGCGTGACACCCCGCCCGTGCAGCGGAATCGACTGCCCGGACTGCGTCCCGGGCCGAATGTCGACCTCCTCCAGCCCGTCCAGGGTCTCGAGCGGCACCTTCGTACCGAGCGCAGCCGCGGTCATGGGGATCGTCACCGTGCAGTGCAGATCGTCACCACGCCGCTGGAAGACCGGATGCGGAAGCTCATGGATCTCGACGTACAGGTCACCCGCAGGCCCCCCACCGGGCCCGACCTCGCCCTCACCGGCCAGCTGAATCCGCGTGCCGTTGTCGACACCGGCCGGGATCTTGACCGTGAGCGTCCGCCGCGACCGCACCCGTCCATCGCCCGCGCACTCGGGACAGGGGTTGGGAACGATCGTGCCGAACCCCTGGCACTGCGGACACGGCCGGGAGGTCATGACCTGCCCGAGGAAGGACCGCGTCACCTGCGAGACCTCACCACGACCGCGACACATGTCGCAGGTCTGGGCGGAGGTCCCGGGAGCCGCACCCTCGCCGCTGCACGTCGTACAGACGACGGCCGTGTCGACCTGGATGTCCTTCGTCGTACCGAAGGCCGCCTCGTCGAGGTCGACCTCCAGCCGGATCATCGCGTCCTGGCCACGGCGCGTACGCGACCGCGGGCCGCGCTGGGACGCCGTACCGAAGAACGCGTCCATGATGTCCGAGAAGTTCCCGAAGCCACCGGCGCCGAAGCCGCCCGCGCCCGCGCCCCCGCTCTGCGAGAGCGGGTCGCCGCCGAGGTCGTAGACCTGCTTCTTCTGCGGGTCCGAGAGAACCTCGTACGCGGCGTTGATCTCCTTGAACCGCTCCTGCGTCTTCGGATCGGGGTTGACGTCCGGGTGCAGCTCGCGTGCGAGCCTCCGGAACGCCTTCTTGATCTCGTCCTGGGACGCGTCGCGGCGCACGCCGAGTACGGCGTAATAGTCCGTGGCCACTTAAGACTCCGCCAGGATCTGTCCGACGTACCGTGCCACCGCTCGTACCGCTCCCATCGTTCCCGGATAGTCCATGCGCGTAGGTCCGACCACGCCCAGTTTCGCTACTGCCTCGCCGCCCGAACCGTAACCGACGGAGACGACGGACGTGGAGTTGAGTCCCTCATACGCGTTCTCGTGGCCGATACGGACGGTCATGCTCGAATCCCCGGCCTCGCCAAGCAACTTGAGGAGCACGACCTGCTCCTCCAGAGCCTCCAGCACGGGCCGGATGGTGAGGGGGAAGTCATGTCCGAAGCGGGTGAGATTGGCGGTGCCGCCGATCATCAGCCGCTCCTCGTTCTCCTCGACGAGGGTCTCCAGAAGGGTGGAGAGCACCGTCGCGACCGTGCCCCGGTCCTCGACGTCGAACGCCTCCGGCAGGTCCTCCACCAGGCGCGGTACGTCGGTGAAGCGGCGGCCCGCGACCCGGCTGTTGAGCCGCGCCCGCAGATCCGCGAGTGACGTTTCTCCGAACGGCGCCGGGCAGTCGACCATCCGCTGCTCCACCCGGCCGGTGTCCGTGATCAGCACGAGCATCAGTCGGGCGGGGGCGAGCGACAGCAGCTCCACATGCCGCACCGTGGACCGCGTGAGCGAGGGGTACTGCACGACGGCGACCTGCCGCGTCAGCTGGGCGAGCAGCCGTACGGTCCGCGCGACCACGTCGTCGAGGTCGACGGCGCCGTCCAGGAAGTTCTGGATGGCACGCCGCTCGGGTGCGCTCATCGGCTTGATGCCGGCGAGCTTGTCGACGAAGAGGCGGTATCCCTTGTCCGTGGGGATACGGCCCGCGCTGGTGTGCGGCTGGGCGATGTACCCCTCGTCCTCCAGGGCCGCCATGTCGTTGCGGACCGTCGCCGGGGAGACACCCAGGTTGTGCCGCTCGGTGAGCGCCTTGGAACCCACGGGCTCCTCGGTGCCGACGTAGTCCTGGACGATGGCGCGCAGCACCTGGAGCCTGCGTTCACTGAGCATCGCGCACACCTCCAGGTCGTCTCTCCGGTGACTTCCCTTTTGGCACTCACCCCGGGTGAGTGCCAATACTTCCCGCCCAGTGTACGGCGGTGGGGTACGCCCCCGGCAAGGCCGGTTCAGCGATGTCATGTCGACGTATACCGACCTGTCCGGCGATGTCGGACCGTTTTCTACTGATGGGTAGAGGCGGGTCGGAGGGCGGGTGAGGACAGGCCGGGGCGGGTCGAGGGCACCGATCACCCCTGTCTCCCTCCCTCTCCTGCTCCTTGTCCGCCTCTTCCTCCCCTTCGACGAGGCTTCCCATGGGGCTTTCCATGGGACTACGGCTAGCGTCGGCTCATGACGGTGACTTGGGAAGAGTTCGGGTGGGAGGGATTGGCGCCCGGGGTCGGCCGGTGCCGCCTCCCCGTCTGGGACTGCACGGTCGGGCTGGTGGTCGGGGAGGGGTCGGCCCTCATGGTCGACGCGGGGTCGAGCCTGCGGGAGGGCGCGCGGTTGCGAGCCGAGGCGCGACGGCTACTGGGCGGCGCCCGTGTGACACATCTCGCGCTCACGCACCCCCACTTCGATCATGTCTTCGGGGCCGCGGTGTTCGCCGGTGTGGAGGTCTTCGGCGCGGTCGGCGTGGACGACGTCCTGGCCGACGGCCGCGAGGAGCTGCGCGCCGACGCCGTGGCCAACGGCCTCGCCCCCGAGGATGCCGCCGAGGCCGCGGACCTCCTCGTACGCCCCCGCCACCACGTCTCCGGCGAGTGGACCCTCGACCTGGGCGGCGGCCTCCAGGTCCTGCTGGCGAACGTGGGCCCGGGTCACACGGCGTACGACCTGGCGGTCCTGGTGCCGGGCTCGCCCGAGGTCGTCTTCTGCGGCGACCTGGTGGAGGAGTCCGGCGAACCACAGGCCGGCCCCGACGCCGTACCGTCCCACTGGCCGGCCGCCCTCGACCGCCTCCTCGACTTCGGCGGTCAGGACGCGCTGTATGTGCCCGGTCACGGAGCGGTGGTGGACGCGGCGTTCGTACGGTCCCAACGCGACGCGCTGGCCCGGCGCTTCGGCGTGTCGCACTGAGCGCGGGGAGATTCGAGCCGGGCCTCTCCTATCGTCATCCGAATGCGCCAGTACTCACCGGATCTGACCCCGCCCTGGAAGAAGCCCAAGCCGGTGCCAGAGGTCCCGGCCGATCCCGGCCTGGTGGTCGAGGAGCCCGGCACCGGATTCTGCGGCGCGGTCATCCGCTGCGAGGCGGGCACGGTGACCCTGGAGGACCGCTTCGGCAAACACCGGGTGTTCCCGCTGGAGCCGAGGGGTTTTCTGCTGGAGGGCCGCGTGGTGACCCTCGTACGGCCGACGTCCGCGCCGACCCGACCGAGCCGTACGGCATCCGGTTCGATCGCCGTCCCCGGCGCCCGCGCCCGTGTCGCCCGCGCCGGCCGCATCTATGTCGAGGGCCGCCACGACGCCGAGCTGGTCGAGAAGGTCTGGGGCGACGACCTGCGCGTCGAGGGCGTGGTGGTCGAGTACCTGGAGGGTGTGGACGACCTGCCGTCGATCGTGGCCGACTTCGCGCCGGGCCCGGATGCCCGTCTGGGCGTCCTGGTGGACCATCTGGTCCCGGGCACGAAGGAGTGGCGCATCGCCCAGTCGGTGACCAGCGAACACGCCCTGGTGGTCGGCCACCCGTACATCGACATCTGGGAGGCGGTGAAGCCGTCGTCGTTGGGCATCCCGGGCTGGCCGCGCGTCCCGCACGGGCAGGACTGGAAGACGGGGGTGTGCCGGGCGCTGGGGTGGCCGGCGGAGAACACCGGGGCGGTGTGGCAGGCGATTCTGGCGAGGGTGGGGTCCTACAAGGACCTGGAGCCGGAGCTGCTGGGCCGGGTGGAGGAGTTGATCGACTTCGTCACGGACAGTGGTGGTGCCTGACGTCCTCGTACGTGCCGAATTCGGCGGTGTCCAGCTCGATACCGAGGGGTTCCAGCGGCATCAGCTCACCGAGGGAGAGTCTGGAGCCGGGACCAGCGGCTGCGCGGCAGCTGGTCCACGACGGCGGTCACGTTCTCGTTGTGCACCAGATCCGGGCTCGGCGTCATCAGCCAAGCCCGCCCCCGGCACCGATTCACCCGCCGGAGTGATCAGTCCACCAAGTCCCGCACGACCGCGTCCGCCAGCAACCGTCCCCGCAGTGTCAGCACCGCACGCCCTTCCTCGTACGGCCCCCGTTCAAGAAGCCCGTCCGACAGTGCCCGGCGCGAAGCCTTGAACCCCTCCTCCCGCAGCAGCGACAGCGGCGCCCCCTCCCGCAGCCGCAGCTCCAGCAGGATTCGCTCGACCCGGCGGTCCTCCTCCGACAACAGCTCCCGGCCCGCCCCCGGCGACCGGCCGGCGGCCAGCGCACCCGCATACGCCCCCGGATGCCTCACGTTCCACCAGCGCACCCCGCCGACGTGGGAGTGCGCCCCGGGGCCCGCGCCCCACCAGTCGGCGCCGCGCCAGTACAGCTCGTTGTGCAGGCAGCGCCCTGCGCCGGAGGTCGCCCAGTTCGACACCTCGTACCAGTCGAAGCCCGCCCCCGACAGGATCTCGTCGGCGATCAGGTAGCGGTCGGCGTGGACGTCGTCGTCGGTCATCGGCACCTCGCCCCGCCGGATCCGTCGCGCGAGCTGCGTGCCCTCCTCGACGATCAGGGCGTACGCGCTGATGTGGTCCGGCCCCGCTCCCAGCGCCGCGTCCAGCGAGGCCCGCCAGTCGTCGTCGGACTCGCCCGGGGTGCCGTAGATCAGGTCCAGGTTCACATGGTCGAAGCCGGCGGCGCGCGCCTCCGCGACGCACGCCTCCGGGCGCCCCGGCGTATGCGTACGGTCCAGCACCTTCAGCACGTGCTGCCGCGCGCTCTGCATGCCGAACGAGATCCGGTTGAAACCACCCGCCCGCAGCGCCTCCAGGTACGCCGGGTCGACGGACTCCGGGTTCGCCTCGGTGGTCACCTCCGCGTCGTCCGCGAGGCCGAACTCGTCGCGGATGGCGCGCAGCATCCGTACGAGGTCGTCGGCGGCCAGCAGCGTGGGCGTACCGCCGCCCACGAAGACGGTCCGGACCGTCCTCGGGTCGTCGCCGAGGACCTTGCGGGCGAGGCGGATCTCGTCGATCACGGTGTCGGCGTAGTTGTCGCGGGAGGCCAGCACGCCGCCCGTGCCGCGCAGCTCGGTCGCGGTGTACGTGTTGAAGTCGCAGTACCCGCAGCGGGTCGCGCAGTAGGGGACGTGCAGATAGAACCCGAGGGGACGCCCGGCGGCCCCGGCGAGCGCGGACGCGGGGAGCGCGCCGTCGTCGGGAACCGGTTCACCGTCGGGGAGTGCGGAAGGCATGCCCTCCATTGTCCAGCACCGGCCGACACGAGGCGGCCCTGCTGTACGGACGCCCGCCCTCCCCCAAGGGGCGCCTACTCCGCCTGCAGCACCAGCAACGCCAGGTCGTCCTCCGGTGGCCGCTGCCCGAACTCGTGCACGAGCCGGCGGATCCGCTCGGCGACCAGCTGGGCGCTGAGTCCGACGCAGCCGACCAGCGCGGTGGCGAGGCCGTCGCCGTCGTCGAACATGCGCGGTCCGCAGCGCCGCTCGGTCACCCCGTCCGTGACGCACAGCAGCGTGTCGCCGGGGCGCAGCTCGAAGGTCTCGGAGACGTACTCGGTGTCCTCGATCACCCCGAGCAGGGTCTGCGGCTCGGCCACGGCCCGTACGTCGCCGTCGGGGCCCAGGACCAACGGCAGTGGATGCCCGGCGGAGGCGAGGGTGCAGCGGACGCCGCCGTCGAAGGGGACGAGTTCGCCGTAGAGGAGGGAGAGAAAGCGGGTCTGGGGTCCCTCGGCGTCGACGAGGCCGGGGTCGCCGGCGGTGACCAGGGCGCGGGCGGCGGCGTCGGCGGCCTCGGTGGCGTCGTCGAGGAGGAGCTGGTTGAGGCGGTCGAGCACGTCCGCGACGCCGTAACCCTCGCGGGCGAGCAACCGCAGCCAGGGCCGGGCGAGGCCGATGACGACGGCGGCCTCGGGGCCCTTGCCCTGCACGTCGCCGATCGCGAAGCACCAGCGGCCCCGGCCCGCCGGGAACAAGTCGTAGAAGTCACCGCTGGGCCCGCCCATGTCGCACGGCTCGTACACCAGTGCGCTCGACACCCCGGGGATCTCGGCGACGGCCCCGGGCAGCAGCCCCCGTTGCAGCACCCGGCTGATCGTGGCCTGACGGGCGTACTGCCGGGCCGCACCGATCGCCAGCGCGATCCGCCGGCTGAGGTCCTCGACCAGCCCGGTCACCTCGTCCGGGAAGCGGAGCAGCCCGGCCCGGCCGATGACGAGGGTGCCGAGAGGGCGTCCCCCGGCGATCAGCCGGTAGGCGAGGGCCGCGCCGCTCTTGCGTTTCTCCTCCTGCTCGTCCTCACGTCCGCCTTTCTCTTCCGGTTCACGTCCGCCTTTCTCCTCCGGTCCGCCCAGCTCCGGTTTCTCTTCCGGTCCGCCCAGCTCCGGCCACGGCACCGGCACCGCCCGCGAGCGCACCGACTCGGGCAGGCGGGGCGGGTCCTTCTCCAGGGCCCGGCGAAGTTCCTCGATGCGGTTCTCGCTGCCGTGCCATACCCGGGCGAGCCGGGGCGCCGGGCCGAAGGAACCGTCGATGCCGCCGCGCCAGCCCAGGCCCTCGTCCTCCAGCCACACCGCGCACCAGTCGGCGAGGCGCGGCACCAGAAGCTGTCCGGCGAGCGCGGCGACCAGATCCTCGTCCAGCTGCCCGGCGAGCAGATCGGAGGCCTCGGCGAGGAAGGAGAGGGCACCTCGGTTCAACCACTGCCGGTCGTCGGCCACGCCACGGTGCCCGTCGGTGTCGTACGCCCGCGTCTTGCAACCGCCCCAGTCGCCCGGGTCCTCATCGCCCGGGCTCCAGTCACCGGAGTCTCCGTCACCCGCCTCCGCGTCGCGCCACTCCTCGTCGGCGTACGCCCGCGCACCCCGGCACTCATCCCCGGCGCACGCACCGGCCTCCTCGCCCCTGGCATCGACGTACGCCCCTGCCTCCCCCGCCGCTCCCCCACCCCCGTACGCCTCGATCGCCTCGTCCACCGCCAACGCGCCGTCGACCGACAGCGCGCCGTCCACCGCCAGCGCCCCGTCCACCGACAGCCGGGCCCAGACGGTCTTCACCCCGGTGCGATAGGTGATCCCCCAGGCCTCCGACAGCGCGGCGACAAGGCGGAGGCCGCGGCCGTACTCGGCGGCTCCGTAGGGGCGTTCGACGCGATAAGGGCGTTCGGCGCCCTCGTCGCGTACGGGCCGGGCGGGGTGGTGGTCGGAGACCTCGACGATCAGCCAGCCGGAGGCGGTCCGGTCGTCACGGTCGAACCGGCACAGGAGTTCGACGTCGGTGCCCGCGTGCACGACCGCGTTGGTGACCAGCTCGCTGACCACGACCAGCGCGTCCTCGACGAGGCGGGTGGTGAGGGAGGAGGCACCGGGCAGATCCAGCTCGGCCCACTCGGCGAGCGCCGCGCTGACGAAGCGCCGGGCGGCTCCCGGCGCGAGCGCGCCCCCGGGAAGCGACACATGCGCTACCGCGCGCCGGTCGGCTCCGGCGCACGAGGAGCCGACGTACACAGACCCGGCGTGCGCGGAGCCTTTGTACGTGGAGCCGGCGTGCGCGGGCCCTTCGTACCCGGAGTCGGCGTACGCATCGCCCGCAAACGCCTCCGCGCTCCCCTCAAACTCCTTCGCACCACCCGCATACGCCTCCGCACCCGCAACCGCGCCCGGCGGAGACGCAGGCGTATCAGGAGCACGGGACGCGGTCTCCCGTTGCGTCGGAATGGCCCCCACTACGCGGCTCCATGAGAAGTTCGGACGAATAGGCCTCAGGCGGCATGGACAGAGTGACAGACTGGCCACGCTCATAAGCGCCGAGTTACCGAAGTGGGCAACCATGAGTGAGAACAGTGCTACGCAGGTGCTCGAAGGCGGTCAAAAAGGCAGGGAAACGGACGGGTTGATCCGGGCATCCGATCTGCGCGCCCTGACCGCCGCCATGACCGCCGCTCGCGACGGCACCTTCACGAAGGTCCCGGAGACCGGCCCCGCGCCGGTGGCGGAACTGTGCGCCCTCTTCAACCAGATCATCGACCGGAGCACACACTTCGGTACCGAAGTGCAGCGTGTGCGCCGGGAGTTGACCCGGCACGGCCGGCTCGACGAGCGGCTGTCGGCCAGTCCCGGTCAGGGCGCCTGGGCGACGCGCGTGAACGACGTGAACCAGACCCTGGACGCCCTGGTCGCCCCCGCCGCGAACGCCACGCGCGTCCTGGACGCGGTGGCCGGCGGCGACCTCACCCAGCGCGTCGACCTGCACGACGGAAACCGTCAACTGCGTGGCGACCTGCGGCGGTTGGGCCGCGCCGTGAACAAGATGGTCGACCAGCTGTCCCTGTTCACCGGCGAGGTGACCCGGGTCGCCCGCGAGGTCGGCACGGAGGGGCGGCTCGGCGGTCGCGCCAAGGTGCGTGGCCTGTCCGGGAGTTGGCGCGACGTGACGGAGGCGGTCAACACGATGGCCTCCCGGCTGACCGCCCAGGTACGTGACATCGCCCTGGTGACCACCTCCGTGGCACGCGGCGATCTGACCCGTACGGTGACCGTCGAGGCGACCGGCGAACTGCTCGAACTGAAGCTCACCGTCAACACGATGGTCGACCAGCTCTCCGCGTTCGCCGACGAGGTCACGCGCGTCGCCCGCGAGGTCGGCACCGAGGGCCAGTTGGGCGGTCGGGCCCAGGTCCGGGGCGTGTCGGGCGTCTGGAAGGACCTCACCGACAACGTCAACTTCATGGCGTCGAACCTGACCTCCCAGGTCCGCAACATCGCCCAGGTGACAACGGCCGTGGCGAACGGCGACCTCAGCCAGAAGATCACCGTCGACGCCCAGGGCGAGATCCTGGAACTCAAGTCGACCATCAACACGATGGTGGACCAGCTCTCCGCCTTCGCCGACGAAGTCAACCGCGTCGCCCGCGAGGTCGGCACCGAAGGCAACCTCGGCGGCCGGGCACAGGTCCGAGGCGTGTCGGGCGTCTGGAAGGACCTCACCGACAACGTCAACTTCATGGCGGACAACCTGACGTCGCAGGTCAGGAATATCGCCCTGGTGTCCACGGCGGTTGCCCAGGGCGACCTCGGCAAGAAGATCACGGTCGAGGCGAAGGGCGAGATCCTGGAGCTGAAGTCGACGATCAACACGATGGTCGACCAGCTCTCCGCCTTCGCCGACGAAGTGACGAGGGTCGCCCGCGAAGTCGGCACCGAGGGCAACCTCGGCGGTCAGGCCCAGGTCCGAGGCGTCTCCGGCGTCTGGAAGGACCTCACCGACAACGTCAACTTCATGGCGCTCAACCTGACGTCGCAGGTCAGGAACATCGCCCAGGTCACCACCGCCGTCGCCAACGGCGACCTCTCCAAGAAGATCACCGTCGACGCCCGCGGCGAGATCCTCGAACTGAAGGACACCGTCAACACGATGGTGGAGCAGCTGCGTGCCTTCGCCGACGAGGTCACACGGGTGGCCCGTGAGGTAGGCACCGACGGCCGGCTCGGCGGCCGGGCCCAGGTGCTGGGCGTCTCCGGCGTCTGGCGGGATCTGACCGACAACGTCAACTACATGGCCGACAACCTGACCTCACAGGTCAGGAACATCGCGCAGGTGACCACGGCCGTGGCCAACGGCGACCTCTCCAAGAAGATCGACGTCGACGCGCGCGGCGAGATCCTGGAGCTGAAGACCGCCATCAACACCATGGTCGACACCCTCTCCTCCTTCTCCTCCGAGGTCACCCGAGTGGCCCGCGAGGTCGGTTCCGAGGGACAACTCGGCGGTCAGGCGAGGGTCGAGGGCGTGTACGGCACCTGGAAGCGCCTGACGACGAACGTGAACGAACTCGCCCTGAACCTGACCACCCAGGTCCGCGCCATCGCCGAGGTCGCCTCGGCCGTGGCCCAGGGCGACATGTCCCGCTCGATCACCGTGGAGGCGCGCGGCGAGGTCGCCGAACTGAAGGACAACATCAATCTGATGGTGGCCAACCTCCGCGAGACCACCCGGGCGAAGGACTGGCTGGAGTCCAACCTGGCCCGCCTGGCCGCCCTGATGCAGGGCCACCGCGATCTGATGGAGGTCGCCGACCTGATCCTGCGCGAGCTGACCCCGCTGGTGAACGCCCAGTACGGCGCGTTCTACCTCGCCGACCCCGACGGGGACGGCGCCGCGCTGCGCCCGGTGGCGCCCAGCAAGGGCCTCGCCTTCATCGCGGGCTACGGCTCGGCCCAGGGCGCGACGGTCGAGACCGGCGGCCTTCCCGTCCACGGTCTCGTCGCCCAGGCGGCCCGCGAGAAGAAGCGGATCCTGGTGGAGGAGGCCCCGCCGGACTACATCAAGATCAACAGTGGTCTGGGGGAGGCGTCACCGTCCAGCGTCGTCATCATCCCGATCCTCTTCGAGGACAAGCTCCTCGGCGTGATCGAACTCGCCTCCTTCTCACGCTTCTCCGACGTCCATCTGGCCTTCTTCGACCAGTTCGTGAACACCATCGGCGTGGCGATCAACACCATCATCGCCAACTCCCGCACGGAGTCCCTTCTCGGCGAGTCCCAGCGCCTGGCCATGCAGCTCCAGGAACGCTCCGACGAACTCCAGAAACAGCAGGCGGAACTGCAGCGTTCGAACGCCGAACTGGAGGAGAAGGCGGCCCTCCTGGCGACGTCCTCCCAGTACAAGTCGGAGTTCCTGGCGAACATGTCCCACGAACTCCGCACTCCTCTCAACTCGTTGCTGATCCTGGCCCGCCTCCTGTCCGACAACCCGGACGGCCACCTCTCGGACCAGGAGGTCCAGTTCGCGACGACGATCCACCGCTCGGGCTCCGATCTCCTGCAGCTGATCAACGACATCCTGGACCTGTCGAAGATCGAGGCCGGCCGGATGGACGTACGCCCGAAACGCCTCCCGCTCATCAAGCTGCTGGACTACGTCCACGCCACCTTCCGCCCGCTCACCCTCGACCGGGGTCTGGCCTTCGAGGTCGCGGTCGGCGAGGACGTACCGCGCGAGATGTACTCGGACGAGCAGCGTCTCCAGCAGATCCTGCGCAACCTGCTCTCCAACGCGATCAAGTTCACCGCCTCCGGCAAGGTCGAACTGTCCGTCAACCGGGTCAAGGACCCCGAGCACCGCTACACCCGCGAGGACACCGACGAGGTCGTCGCCTTCGCGGTCTCCGACACCGGCATCGGCATCGCCCCGGAGAAACTCCCGGTGATCTTCGAGGCGTTCCAGCAGGCCGACGGCACCACGAACCGCAAGTACGGCGGCACCGGCCTCGGCCTGTCCATCAGCCGGGAGATCGCGGGCCTGCTGGGCGGCAGGATCATCGCCGAGAGCGTCCCCGGCAAGGGCTCGACCTTCACGCTGTACGTCCCCGTCTTCAGCCCCGGCCACGCGGCCCCCGGCCCCGCCCCCGAGACCCACGGCACCCTGATCCCCGAGCAGCCGACCAGCGAGCCGTACCCGGCCGTGCCCGACACGGACGACACCTGGCCGGCCCTCACCAAACTGGAGGCCTGGAAGTCGGGCCGGGCGGGCCAGGTGCTCCCCGGCCGCCGGGTGCTGATCGTGGACGACGACATCCGCAACGTCTTCGCGCTCACGCACGTCCTGGGCCGGGTCGGCATGCCGGTCCTGTACGCGGAGAACGGCCGCGAGGGCATCGAGACGCTGGAGCGCAACCCGGACGTCGAACTGGTCCTGATGGACATCATGATGCCGGAGATGGACGGCTACGAGACGATCTCCGCCATCCGCCGCACCCCCCGCTGGGCCGGTCTGCCCATCGTCGCCCTGACCGCGAAGGCCATGCCCGGCGACCGCGAGAAGTCCATCGCCCGGGGCGCCAACGACTACGTACCCAAGCCCGTGGACGTGGACCAATTGCTCACGGTCGTCTGCGCCGTCCTGGACCCGGAGGGCACGGAGCCGCGCACCGAAACAACCGAAGAGAACGAGGCACCCTCACCATGACCCCTCAGGACCGGACCGACGGACGCGCCGGAATCCTCCTCGTCGACGACATGGAGGACAACCTGATCGCGCTGGAGGCCGTCCTGGCATCCCTCAACGAGCCGCTGGTACGGGCCCGTTCGGGCGAGGAGGCCATGAAGGCCCTCCTCCGCCAACGCTTCGCCGTGGTCCTCCTCGACATCCGCATGCCAGGCATGGACGGCTTCGAAACGGCCGCCAACATCAAACGCCTCGACCAGACGAAAGACGTCCCGATCATCTTCCTCACCAGCTCGGACTCCAACGCGGGCTACACCTTCCGTGGCTACGCCACAGGCGCCGCGGACTACTTGACCAAGCCGTTCGACCCCTGGGTGTTACGGGCGAAGGTCAGCGTGTTCCTGGATCTGCACCGCAAGAACCTGCAGTTGGAGCGCTTGCTGGCACGGCAACGGGAGCATGCGGAGCAGATCGATTCAAGGTTGGCCGCCCTGGAGAAGCAACTGTCGGAAAGCTCCCCGAACCTGCCGGAGGTACGAATACAGGTGCGAGACCTCCGGAACCTGGTGGCAGGGGATCAGCGCACGTGACCAGGGGCGCGGGGCTGTGACATCTGCGGCTCCGCCGCGATGGGGGTCCCTCCCGCGCTACTTCTCCCGAGCCCCCGCGTACATCTCCTCGATGAGGCCCCGGTATTCCCGCTCCACCACCGGCCGCTTCAACTTCAGGCTGGGCGTCAGCTCCCCGTGCTCGACGTCCAAGTCCCGCGGCAGCAACCGGAACTTCTTCACGGTCTGCCACCGCTGAAGCCCCTCGTTCAACTTCCTGACGTACCCGTCGATGAGCTCCACGGTCGCCGCGGCAGCGACAACCTCCTCGTACGACTTCCCCTCCAGGCCGTTCTCCGCGGCCCACCCCAGGATGGACGCCTCGTCGAGGGCGATGAGCGCGGTGCAGAAGTTACGGTCGGCCCCGATCACCATCACGTTGGACGTGAACGGGCACAGCGCCTTGAACTGCCCCTCGATCTCGGTCGGCGCGATGTACTTGCCGCCGGAGGTCTTGAACAGGTCCTTCTTGCGGTCGGTGATCCGCAGATAGCCGTCGGGCGACAGCTCCCCGATGTCCCCGGTGTGGAACCACCCGTCGGCCTCCAGCACCTCGGCGGTCTTCTCGGGCAGCCCGTGGTATCCCTCCATGATCCCGGGGCCCCGCAGCAGGATCTCGCCGTCGTCAGCGATCCGCACCTCACAGCCGGGCAGCGGCTTGCCGACCGTACCGGTGCGGTATGCCTCGCCGGGGTTCACGAAGGAGGCCGCCGAGGTCTCGGTCAGGCCGTAGCCCTCCAGGATGTGGATGCCGGCGCCGGAGAAGAAGAACCCGATGTCGGGGGCCAGCGCGACCGAGCCGGAGACACAGGCCCGCAGCCGGCCGCCGAAGGCCTCCCGCAGCTTCGCGTAGACCAGCCGGTCGGCTGCCTTGTGCCGGGCACCGAGCGCGAAGGGCACCGTGGGCGTGCCGGTGCGGCGGAAGTTGTCCTGGCTGACCTTGGCGTACTCACGGGCGACCTCGGCCGCCCACTGGAAGATCTTGTACTTGGCGGCCCCGCCCTCGCGGGCCTTCGCGGCGACGCCGTTGTAGACCTTCTCGAAGATGCGCGGCACGGCCGCCATGTACGTCGGCCGCACGACCGGCAGATTCTCGATGATCTTGTCCACGCGCCCGTCGACGGCGGTGACGTGCCCGACCTCGATATGACCACTGGTGAGCACCTTGCCGAACACATGCGCGAGCGGCAGCCACAGGTACTGCACGTCGTCGGCGCTGAGCAGCCCGGTCGCGGCGATCGCCTTCGCCATGTACGACCAGTTGTCGTGCGGGAGGCGCACGCCCTTGGGGCGGCCGGTGGTGCCGGAGGTGTAGATGAGGGTGGCGAGCTGGTCCTTGGTGATCGCGCCGACCTTCTCCTTGATCAGGTCGGGCTTCTTCTCCAGATACGCGGCGCCGCGCTCCTCCAGCTCGGCGAGGGAGAGGACCCACTCCTCCGAGAGGTCGGCGCCCTCGGTGTCGATGACGACGACATGCGTCAGCTCGGGCAGCTCGGCCTTCTTCTCGCGCGCCTTGGCGAGCTGGGCCGCGTCCTCGGCGAACAGCACCCGGCTCCCGGAGTCGGCCAGGATGTACGCGGACTCGTCGGCGTTGGTCTGCGGATAGACGGTGGTGGTGGCCGCGCCCGCGCACATGATGCCGAGGTCGGCGAGGATCCACTCGATCCGGGTGGCCGCGGAGAGAGCGACCCGCTGCTCGGGCTGGACACCCAGTTCGACGAGCCCGGCCGCGATGGCGTACACCCGCTCCGCCGTCTGCGCCCAGCTGAGCGACTTCCAGTCGGAGGGGCCCTCGCCGGAGGCGGCGGGTACCGGATAGCGGTAGGCCTCGGCGTCGGGCGTGGCGGCCACGCGCTCCAGGAAGAGGGCCGCCACGGACGGCGGACGGTTCTCGATCAGGGTCTGTGTGTCGCTCACGACATCCTCCGGGGCCCGCGACGACGCGGCTGGCTCATGGACGGTGCGGCTGGCTCAAAACGTCTGGACTTGTACGGCTGGCTCAAAAACCTGTTGTTTAACTCACGAGTAACCCTTGAGTGGTGATCAGGGTAGAGCGCGCCCGCCCGGTACGTAAGGGGCGGCGAGCCGTCACTTTCCACCAAGGGTGGACCAAGAACGACGGCGGGGACACACGAGATACGCTCGGCGAACACGCGCCGAGGCCTCCACCGAAGACGAACGGGCCCGCCGCGCCGAAGCACGACGGACCCGACTTCGGCCCGAGTTCCCGGGGCTGGTGACGCCTCCCCGAAAGATCTGAAAGATCTACGGCATCGCCCCGCCGATGGCTATTTCTTGCCCTTGCCGCCTCCGGCGCTGTCGTCACTCGACAGGACGGCGATGAAGGCCTCCTGCGGAACCTCCACAGAGCCCACCATCTTCATCCGCTTCTTGCCCTCCTTCTGCTTCTCCAGCAGCTTCCGCTTACGGGAGATGTCACCGCCGTAGCACTTGGCGAGGACGTCCTTGCGGATGGCGCGGATGGTCTCGCGGGCGATGACGCGCGACCCGATGGCGGCCTGGATGGGCACCTCGAAGGCCTGTCGCGGGATCAGCTCACGCAGCTTGGCGACGAGCCGCACACCGTACGCGTACGCCGCGTCCTTGTGCGTGATCGCCGAGAAGGCGTCCACCTTGTCGCCGTGCAGCAGGATGTCGACCTTGACCAGGCTGGACGTCTGCTCGCCGGTGGGCTCGTAGTCGAGCGAGGCGTAGCCGCGGGTCTTGGACTTCAGCTGGTCGAAGAAGTCGAAGACGATCTCGGCGAGCGGCAGCGTGTACCGGATCTCGACCCGGTCCTCCGACAGATAGTCCATGCCCAGCAGCACACCGCGCCGGGTCTGGCACAGCTCCATGATCGACCCGATGAACTCGGAGGGAGCCAGGATGGTGGCGCGTACGACGGGCTCGTACACCTCTCCGATCTTGCCCTCGGGGAACTCGCTCGGGTTGGTGACGGTGTGCTCGCTGCCGTCCTCCATGACGACGCGGTAGACCACGTTCGGCGCGGTGGCGATGAGATCGAGCCCGAATTCACGCTCGAGCCGCTCGCGGATGACGTCGAGGTGCAGCAGCCCGAGGAAACCGACGCGGAAGCCGAACCCGAGCGCGGCGGAGGTCTCCGGCTCGTAGACGAGCGCGGCGTCGTTGAGCTGAAGCTTGTCGAGGGCGTCGCGCAGCTCGGGGTAGTCGGAGCCGTCCAGCGGATACAGACCCGAGAAGACCATGGGCTTGGGGTCCTTGTAGCCGCCCAGCGCCTCGGTGGCGCCCTTGGCCTGGCTGGTGATGGTGTCACCGACCTTGGACTGCCGGACGTCCTTCACCCCGGTGATGAGGTAGCCCACCTCACCGACACCGAGGCCGTCCGCGCCCAGCATCTCGGGCGAGTTGGTCCCGATCTCCAGCAGCTCGTGCGTGGCACCGGTGGACATCATCCGGATCCGCTCACGCTTGTTGAGCTGCCCGTCGATGACCCGGACGTATGTGACGACACCCCGGTAGGAGTCGTACACCGAGTCGAAGATCATCGCGCGGGCGGGCGCGTCCTTGACCCCGACCGGCGCCGGAACCTCGGCGACGACCTTGTCGAGCAGCGCGTCCACACCGATGCCGGTCTTGGCGGACACCCGGAGCACGTCGTCCGGGTCGCACCCCACGAGATTGGCGAGCTCCTCCGCGAACTTCTCGGGCTGCGCGGCCGGCAGGTCGATCTTGTTGAGTACGGGGATGATCGCGAGGTCGTTCTCCATCGCCAGATACAGGTTGGCGAGAGTCTGCGCCTCGATGCCCTGGGCGGCGTCCACAAGGAGGATGGTCCCCTCGCAGGCGGCCAGCGACCGCGACACCTCGTACGTGAAGTCGACGTGCCCGGGGGTGTCGATCATGTTGAGGATGTGCGTGTTGCCCGGATCGCCGGTCGGCGCCCAGGGCAGACGCACCGCCTGGGACTTGATCGTGATACCGCGCTCACGCTCGATGTCCATGCGGTCGAGGTACTGAGCACGCATCTGCCGCTGCTCGACCACACCGGTCAGCTGAAGCATCCGGTCGGCGAGCGTGGACTTGCCGTGGTCGATGTGCGCGATGATGCAGAAATTGCGGATCAGAGCCGGGTCGGTACGGCTCGGCTCGGGCACATGGCTAGGGATCGCGGGCACGCAGGGTCCTGATTCTTGAGGCGTCCGCAGCCGTCTGCGGTCTCGGGTCGGATCTAGCGGGTCTGTACGAAGGGGTCCAACGGGTCTATACGTAGGCTCCATGGTCCCACGGCTACGGGGCTGCGACCGGTTTGGGCTGGCCTGTGGACGGCTGGTAGCCTGGGTGGCTGTGTCTCATGCCCTCTCTGCAGGAGGCACAGCCCAAAGAAAACCAACGGTGCCCGAGGCACGCATGCCCCGCATGTCGTCGTTCTCGTGCACCTGTAGCTGAAAAGGCTCCTTCGTGGCGAACATCAAGTCCCAGATCAAGCGGAACAAGACGAACGAGAAGGCGCGCCTTCGCAACAAGGCCGTCAAGTCGTCGCTCAAGACCGCGATCCGCAAGGCCCGTGAGGCCGCTGCCGCGGGTGACGCCGAGAAGGCCGTCGAGTACCAGCGCGCTGCCGCGCGTCAGCTCGACAAGGCCGTCTCGAAGGGCGTCATCCACAAGAACCAGGCCGCCAACAAGAAGTCGGCGCTTGCTTCCAAGGTCGCGTCCCTCCAGGGCTGAGCCCCTTTGATCTGACCGCCGGCTGGACCAAGAGCGGGCCCTCTCTCATCCGCTCCCACCCGGCCCCCCGGCCCTGTACGCGGCCTGCGTTCGCCACGCGGGTACAGGTCCAGAGCATGAACCGAAGCCCCGTCTTCCGCCCTTCCCCAGGGCGGAAGACGGGGCTTCGGACGTTGGGAGGACTCCGGCGCTGGGAAGGGCTTGCGGCCTTGGGAGCGGCGTGCGGCGTGGGAGCGGCGTGCGGCGTCGGGAGGGAGTCGCGGCGCGGGAGGGCAGGCCTGAAGGGCCGTCCTCCCAGGGGCGCGGGGAACTGCGCGAGCAACCACGACGAACCCGCGGATACGCACCAACGGCCACCCTCTCATCTCCCAGCGGGGGTCTGGGGGGGCTGCCCCCAGGAACATGGCCGGGAGCGAAGGGGCACCGCCCCTATTGACGGGGGCGAAGGGGCGGCAGCCCCTGGGGATGGGAACGGGTAAGGGCGGCGGGGGCGAAAACTCACCGCCGACCAGACCGCGCAGCCCGAGCAACCGTCACCACAGCCTTCTCCAGCGCATACGCAGGATCATCCCCCCCACCCTTCACCCCCGCATCGGCCTCAGCCACAGCCCGCAGAGCAACAGCAACCCCCTCCGCCGTCCACCCCCGCATCTGCTGCCGAACCCGATCGATCTTCCACGGCGGCATCCCCAACTCCCGCGCAAGATCCCCCGGCCGCCCACCCCGCGCAGACGACAACTTCCCGATCGCCCGCACCCCCTGAGCCAACGCACTGGTGATCAACACCGGCGCCACCCCCGTCGCCAGCGACCACCGCAACGCCTCCAACGCCTCCGCCGCCCGCCCCTCGACAGCCCGATCGGCCACCTCGAAACTCGACGCCTCGGCCCGCCCGGTGTAGTACCGCCCGACCACAGCCTCGTCGATCGTCCCCTCGACATCCGCGACCAACTGCGACGCCGCCGACGCCAGCTCCCGCAGATCACTCCCGATCGCATCGACAAGCGCCTGACACGCCTCAGGTGTGGCCGACCGCCCCAGCCCCCGGAACTCCCCCCGCACGAACGCCAACCGCTCCGCCGGCTTCGTCATCCTGGGGCACGCCACCTCCCGTGCCCCCGCCTTACGGGCCGCGTCCAACAGCCCCTTCCCCTTGGCACCGCCCGCGTGCAGCAGCACCAGGGTGATCTCCTCGGCGGGAGACCCGAGATACGCCTTCACATCCTTGATCGTGTCGGCCGACAGATCCTGCGCATTGCGTACGACGACGACCTTCCGCTCCGCGAAGAGCGACGGACTCGTCAACTCGGCCAGCGTCCCCGGCTGCAACTGGTCCGGCGACAGATCCCGTACATCCGTGTCGGCATCGGCGGCCTTCGCGGCGGCCACCACCTCCCGCACCGCACGGTCGAGCAGCAGCTCCTCCTGCCCCACGGCAAGCGTGACGGGGGCAAGCAGGTCATCATTCGCGGTCTTCTTGGCCATCCCGCAAAGCATCCCACGGGCCACTGACAACCCACCCCACCAGGCAGCCGCGCCCTGAAGGGGACGCGGGGCCGTAACGATCCACGCCTCCACCGCGTGGCCGCGGCCGACCACGACGCATCCGCAGCCGACGAACCCCTCTCAGCCACCCGGCGGCACCTTCAGCGGACCGTCAACGCGTCACGGCTCTTCCCTCCACCCGTCCCACTCCCCCGCGAACTCGTCCAACGCCGCCGGATCAAGCCGCTCGTCCTCGTCCCGCAGCACCAGCAGCCACTGCGCGTCCTCGGCGTCGTCCTCCCCGGCCAACGCCTCCCGCACCAACTGCGGCTCCTCGGTCACCCCGAACCGCTCCCCAAGCGCCTCCGCCACCTCCTCCGCGGCATCACGATCGGGCAACACCAACACATGCCTCACATCACTCACGCCCCCATTTTCCGCGACCCTGAACCCAGCCCATCCCGGCGGGTGCTCGGCCCCCGATGCAGCGAAGGCAGGCATCGAGCTCTGCGGTATCCATGCCGTCAGTCTCTCGCCACCAGCAGTTCCTCGGCCGTACCGGCGACGGCGATCGCCCCGTCCTCGTCCGTACGCAGCACCGTGGCACCCCCGGCCCGCAGCGCCGCGACCGTACTCGGCGCCGGATGCCCGTACGGGTTGTCCGCGCCCACCGAGATGAGCGCCAGCCGTGGGGCCATGGCCCGTATGAGGCCCGGATCCTGATACGCCGACCCATGGTGGGCGACTTTCACCACGTCCACGGTGCCCAGCCGCGCGGCGGCCGGGGATCTGGCCAGCTCCCGCTGGGCGGGCGGTTCGAGGTCGCCGAGGAGCAGCAGGGTCAGCCCGGCCGAGCGGACCAGCATGGTCACACTGGCGTCGTTCGGCCCGTCCGGTGCGGTCGCGTCGCCCGGCGGCCACAGCACCCGCCACACGAGACCACCCGTACGCCGCTCCTCCCCGGCCACGGCCCGTGTCACGGGGATCCGCCGGGCCGCCGCCTCCCTGTACACGAACTCGGCCTGGTCGGCGGGCTCCTCGAACCCCGTCGTCTCGATCGCCCCCACCGAACGCCCCCGCAACACCCCCGGCAACCCCGCCACATGGTCAGCGTGGAAGTGGGTGAGCACGACGAGCGGTACCTCGGTGATGCCCAGGGCCGTCAGACAACGGTCGACCAGCACCGGATCGGGCCCGGCGTCCACGACCACTCCGGCGCCGTCACCCGCCGCGAGCACGGTCGCGTCTCCCTGCCCGACATCGCACATCGCGAACCGCCAGCCGGGCGGCGGCCACCCCGTGATCACCCTGGTCAATGGCGGCGGCTGCACGACGACCAGCACAAACACCACCAGACAGGCCCCGACCGCCCACGGATGGCTCACCAGCCGCCGCCCGACGAACACCACGACCACCGTGACGAGGACCAGCAGCAGCGCCCCCGTCCAACTGCCCGGCCATTCCACCCCCGCGCCGGGCAGGGACGCCCCCGTGCGCGCGATGTCCGCGATCCAGTCGGCCGGCCAGCTCGCGCACCAGGCGATGACCTCGGCCACCGGCATCGCCACCGGCGCCGCCGCCATGGTCGCGAACCCCAGCACCGTGGCGGGCGCCACCGCGAACTCCGCCAGCAGATTGCACGGCACCGCCACCAGGCTCACCTTGGCCGACAGCACGGCGACTACCGGCGCGCACACCGCCTGCGCCGCTCCCGCCGCCGCCAACGCCTCGGCAGGGCGCGGCGGCACTCCGCGCCGCTGCAGCGCCGCACTCCAGCGCGGGGCGAGCACGAGCAGGGCCCCGGTCGCGAGGACCGACAGCAGGAAGCCGTAACTCCGGGCCAGCCACGGGTCGTACAACACCAGCAACAGCACCGCCGTCGCCAGCGCCGGAATCAGCGATCTGCGTCGCCCCGTCGCGATGGCCAGCAGCGCGATCGACCCACAGGCCGCGGCCCGCACCACACTCGGCTCCGGCCTGCACACGATCACGAACCCGAGCGTCAGCGCACCACCGACCAGCGCGGTCCCCCGCAACGAGATCCCGAGCCGCGGCGCGAGCCCCCGCCGCTCCGCCCGCTGAGCCAACCCGGGCGGCCCGATGAACAGGGCCAACAGAATCGTGAAGTTGGCCCCACTGACCGCGAGGAGGTGCGTGAGATCCGTCGCCTTGAACGCCTCGTCCAACTCCGCCGGAACCCGCGAGGTGTCCCCGACGACGAACCCCGGCAACAGCGCCCGCGCATCCCCGTCCAACCCATCGGTCGCCTCCCGCAGCCCCGCACGCAACCGTCCCGCGAACCGCTGGGCCCCACTCGCCTCCGCCACCACCTCGGGCGCCCCACCCCCACGCACCCGCAACACCGCCGCGACCCGATCACCCCCGACCATGGCCGGCACCGCCTGCGCCGCCACCCGAATCCGAGTCGACGGCAGAAGCCCCAGCCAAGCCGAACGGCCACCCGGTCCTGAGCGCGACGGCACGTCCGCCTCCCCGCCCACGCCGACGTCGGTGCCCGTGTCGGACTCCGTGCCCACACCTGTGCCCGTGCCCATGCCCCCGCCCCTGGCCATATCCCCGTCCCTGTCCGTGCCCCCGTCCCTGCCCGTGTCGACGATGACCAGCACCGGCGTCCGTGTGTCCACGACCGTCCCGTCCGGGCCCTTCACTCGCCGCACGTCGGCCTGGAGGAGCACGGCGGTCGGGGCCGCGTGACTGCCCTTGATCCGGGGGCGGGTCAGCCGTGGATCGGAGGTGAGCTCGACCTCAGCCGTCACCTGCGCGTACTGCTCGGCCAGGGCGGGCACAGGCCCCCGGCGCAGATCCGCCCCGTGCAGCCCGGCCGAGGCGGCAGCCGCCGCGGCGCACAGCGTCACTGCGGCCACGGACGCCTTCGTCCAGGCTGCCCCGCGCCACACCCGCCCTCGCCGAGTGACAAGCAGCGCCACGCCCACGACCACGCAGGCCACGACCACACCCATGACCCACCCGGCCGAGGCATGCACCAGCAACGCCGCTGTCGCCCAGGCCGCCAGCGCCGGTGGCACCAGACGCAGGTCCGTCGGGCCCTCCCGCCTCGGATTCGCGGCCCCGAGCCGGGAGGTGGAATCCGCCTGCAAGCCTGACGGTTGAGGAGAAGCGCCGCGCGGCGCCGCACGCTCTCCGCCCGCCCTGGCCGGCTCTCCGTCCACCGCGCTCAGTTCGCCGCCCACCCGAAGCCGTTCGCCGCGCCCGCCGGCCTGTTCGCCTCCAACGCCGGTCATCGGCCGTCCACGCTCCCCCACTTCCGGCGTCCTCATGGCCGTACGAGGTTCCGTAGGTCGGCGAAACGGCGGTCGCCGATGCCGTTCACCTCGCGCAGTTCGTCGACCGAGCGGAAGCCGCCGTGTTGGGTCCGGTAGTCGATGATGTGCTGGGCCAGGACAGGGCCGACGCCGGGCAGGGTGTCCAGTTGGTCCGCGGTGGCCGTGTTGAGGGAGACGGGGGTCGGGGGAGCCGCTCCCGCCACCGCTCCCCCGGCCCCGGCCCCGGCCACACCAGCGCCACCCCCGCCTGGCCCGGTACCCGGTACGGCGCCCGCCCCGGGCGGAACCCCGACCAGGACCTGCTCGCCGTCGACGAGGAGGCGAGCGCGGTTGAGCCCGTCCGTGTTCGCGCCCGGTCGCACACCGCCCGCCGCCCGCAGCGCGTCGGCGACCCTGGAGCCGGCCGGCAGCCGCTGGATACCCGGGCTGCGTACCTTGCCGCTGACGTCCACCACGATCGAGGGACCGGCCGTGGGAGCGACCGCCCCGGCCGAGACACCCGCCCCCACGCCATGACCACCATCCAGCTCGTCGAACGAAGCCGCCGGGCCCGCCGCGGCCGACGGCTCCACTGCTCGCACGACCTCGGGCGCGCTCACCGGCTGGGTCCGGCCCGTCCAGAAGTGCTGAGCCGCGAACACCGCCGCCACCACCAGCACCACGCTCAGCGCGACAACGCTCTTCCGCTCCATGCCGCACCGCACCTGCAACCACAACGGCAGCCGCTCCCGAACAGCCGCCCCGACCCGCTCCCGCCAGGCCCCTCTCGCCCCGACACCGACGACATCACCACCGCTGGTCTCGTCGCCGCTCGCGCGGCTGCCGACGGCATCGCCGCTGCCGGCACGATGGCCCACAGGGTCACGGCCACTGCTGCTACCGGGGTCACTGCTCCGGGACCGGCTGCCGGCAACACCCCCGCGCGGAGGGTCATGCTCGGCATGCCGCCCAGACTCATCAGCAGCACGGTCCCGGTGGAGAGCACCGGAGCCCCCGGCCTCTTCCGCCCAGGCAACCCCGACTCCCGCCGCTGTCCTGCCCCGCGACGACGCGCTCGGTGGCCCGTGCCCCAACTCCCGTGATTCTCTCGCCCTTTCGGGGAAGAGTGCCTCCGCTCGCAACCGGAGCGTCTCCGCCGAGACCTGGCGGCGTCCGGCCCGGCCCCTGCGATGTCGAGGGCGGTGCCGGGCGCGGCCGTCGGAAGACGGGCCCCGGCCCGGACCACTGGTGACCGTCGCTGTGCGTGAACGTGATCGAAGTGCCATGCGACGAGGATCGGGCAAGCCCGCACATCCGCGATGATCTTGCTCAATTCCCGTGGATTACCGCCCAGTTGTGGATAACTCCGCCACCCACACGAGTGAACGCGCCAGCGGCAGCCACAAACGAGAAGAATCCCTGGGCAGCGGCCGGGCCCGGGATTCTCACGCCGCCGCGAGAATCCCGGCGAAGCGAAAACGCCTCACCGAGGTGAGACAACCACCGCCAACAACCCAGGCCCGGTGTGGGCGCCGATGACCGCCCCGATCTCGCTCACATGCAGCTCGGCCAGCCCGGGCACCCGTTCCCGCAACCGTTCCGTGAGCGCCGAGGCCCGCTCGGGCGCGGCGAGATGATGGACGGCGATATCGACCGGCGCGCCACCGGCCCGCTCGGCGACGATCTCCTCCAGACGGGCGATCGCCCTGGAGGCCGTGCGCACCTTCTCCAGCATCTCGATACGGCCGCCGTCCAACTGCAGCAGCGGCTTCACCGCGAGCGCGGAACCGAACAGCGCCTGAGCCGCCCCGATCCGACCGCCCCGGCGCAGATACTCCAGGGTGTCGACGTAGAAGTACGCGGAGGTACCGGAGGCCCGTTTCTCGGCGGCCGTGACGGCCTCGTCCACCGTGCCGCCCGCCTCCGCGGACTCGGCGGCGGCCAGGGCACAGAACCCGAGGGCCATCGCGACCATCCCGGTGTCCACCACGCGCACCGGCACCGGCGCCTCGCGCGCCGCGAGCACGGCCGCGTCGTACGTTCCCGAGAGTTCGGCGGACAGGTGCAGCGAGACGATGCCGGTGGCGCCCGACTCGGCCACCTTGCGGTAGGTCTCGGCGAACAGTTCGGGGCTGGGGCGGGAGGTGGTGACGGACCGTCGCTTCTGCAGTGCCTGGGCCAGGGAGCGGGCCGAGATCTCGGTGCCCTCTTCGAGTGCCTCGTCGCCGAGGACCACGGTCAACGGCACCGCGATGATGCCGTGACGCTCCATCGCCGGCGGCGGCAGGTAGGCCGTTGAATCGGTGACGATCGCGACATGGCGGGACATGAACGGGAGGTTACCCGCCAAGCCCCACCCACGGCAGCCCGGCCCCTCCCACCTGCGACCGAACAGTCCCACCGGACCGAACGGACCGGACACAACTGCGCACGCTCACCTGCGCCATCGAGTCCCGCCCGGCGCATCCGTCAAGGACGCGCCCACCGCGCGTCAAGCCGGGCCCGGCAGGCCACACGGCATCAAGTCGTGCTCTCCGGCCGGGGCTTCTTCTGCCACGGGTATGTGGGCCGGGCCGCCGGCGGGGTGATCGCGGGCTTGGGTGGTTCGTGGGCGGTGTCGGGTGCGGGGTTTTCCTGCCAGGTCTGGCCGGTGGAGGTCGTCGGCTCGGGCTTGGGTGCCTCGGGCCAGACCGGCGCGGGCTCCGTCGTCCAGTGCCGCAGTGCGCCCGCCTCGACGTCTATCTGGGCGCTGAGCGTGTCCAGCTCGTCCTCCGCGAAGCGGCGGGCCCGGTCGTGTGCCGCCCAGCGCAGGGAGTCGGCCGACTTGATGATCCGCTCCGTGCGCTCGCGCAGCGCCGGCAGCCGCTGGGCCAGCTTGGCGCGGTCCGGCTCGGGCTCCAGGCGCCGCAGCTCGTCGTCGAGCTCCCGGCCGTGCTTGCTCAGCCGCTCGAAGAGCGCCAGGGACTCCTTCAGGGATTCGTCCTCTCCCACGCCCGCCTGCAACGCCTCCTGGGTGGCCCGCATGGAGGTGCGCAACTTCAGCCGCAGGTCGGCCAGTTGTCCTACGGGGCCGGGCTGGGCGAGGCTTCTGGCACGCAGGGTGGTGTCCTCGACCGTGCGCTTGGCCTGTGTGATCGTACGGTCCACGCCGCGCTTGGCCGCGCCGATCGCCTTCACCGTGGCGTACGCGCCGAGCGCCACGAACAGGACGAAGAGCAGGGCGACGACTGCGATGACTTCCACGGTGCGCTCCTCCTTCGACCGGCACGGCACGTACTGCTGCGCTCTTCAACGGTAAACGCTACGGGCAGGTCCGGAGTTCCATCGGAACCCCGAACCTGCCCGTAGGGGATCACCCCAAGCCTTGCCCTGCCGCTGCCGTCGCCGAGAAGCGTTGAGCGGAAGGCACCCCCAACGCCCCAGCGGCACGACTGCCCGCAGTCAAACCACGACCCCGATGAACCCCGCCCCGAGCTAACCCGTGACGATGTTCACCAGCTTCGGCGCCCTGACGATCACCTTCCGAATCGGCGCTCCCGCCAGCGCGGCGACCACCTTCTCATCGCCCAGCGCCACCTTCTCCAGCTCCTCCTCGGAGATGGCCGGCGACACCTCCAGACGGGCCTTGACCTTGCCCTTGATCTGGACGACGCAGGTGACGGCCTCGTCGACCACGTACTCCGGGTCGGCGACGGGGAAGTCCTGGTGGACGACCGAGTCCGTGTGTCCCAGCTTGCGCCACAGCTCTTCCGCGATGTGCGGGGCGAGCGGCGCGACCAGCAGGACCAGGGCCTCGGCGACGGAGCGGGACACCGGACCGCCCACCTTGGTCAGGTGGTTGTTCAGCTCGGTGACCTTGGCGATCGCGGTGTTGAACCGCAGCCCCTCCAGGTCCTGCCGTACCCCGTCGATGGCCTTGTGCAGCGCCCGCAGGGTGTCCTCGTCGGGGGCCGTGTCGACCACGGTCACCTCACCGGTGGCCTCGTCGACGACGTTGCGCCACAGCCGCTGCAGCAGCCGGAACTGGCCCACCACCGCGCGCGTGTCCCAGGGCCGGGAGACGTCCAGGGGGCCCATGGCCATCTCGTACAGCCGCAGGGTGTCGGCGCCGTACTCGGCGCAGATGGACTCCGGGGTGACCGCGTTCTTCAGGGACTTGCCCATCTTGCCCAGCAGTCGGGAGACCTTCTCGCCCTGGTAGTAGTACGCGCCGTCGCGCTCCTCCACCTCGGCGGCCGGCACCGCGAAGCCACGGCTGTCGCGGTAGACGAAGGCCTGGATCATGCCCTGGTTGAACAGCTTGTGGAACGGCTCGGCCGAGGAGACGTGGCCCAGGTCGTACAGGACCTTGGACCAGAAGCGGGCGTACAGCAGGTGCAGCACGGCGTGCTCGGCGCCGCCGACGTACAGGTCGACACCGCCGTGCGGCTGCCCCTCGCGCGGGCCCATCCAGTACTGCTCGATCTCGGGGTCGACCAGCTGCTCGCCGTTGTGCGGGTCCAGGTAGCGCAGCTCGTACCAGCAGGAACCGGCCCAGTTGGGCATGGTGTTGGTCTCGCGCCGGTACTGCTTCGGGCCGTCGCCCAGGTCCAGCGTGACGTTGACCCAGTCCTCGTTGCGCGACAGCGGCGTCTCGGGCTGGGTGTCGGCGTCGTCCGGGTCGAAGGTGCGCGGCGAGTAGTCCTCGACCTCGGGCAGCTCCAGCGGCAGCATCGACTCGGGCAGCGAGTGGGCGACGCCGTCCTCGTCGTAGACGATCGGGAAGGGCTCGCCCCAGTAGCGCTGGCGGCTGAACAGCCAGTCACGCAGCCGGAAGTTGACGGTGCCCTCGCCGATGCCCTTGCGCTCCAGCCACTCGGTGATGCGAGCCTTGGCCTCGGCGACGGGCAGGCCGTCCAGGGAGATCTCGTCGTTGGCGGAGTTGACGATCTTCGCGTCGTACGACCCGAAGGCGTCCTCCCACGTCGAGGTGTCCGTGCCCCGGCCGTCGGTCGGCTCGACGATGCAGGTGATCGGCAGCTCGAAGGCGCGCGCGAACTCGAAGTCGCGCTGGTCACCGGCCGGGACCGCCATGATCGCGCCGGTGCCGTAGCCCATCAGGACGTAGTCGGCGATGAAGACGGGGATCTTGTCGCCGTTGACCGGGTTGGTGGCGTACGAGCCGATGAAGACGCCGGTCTTGTCCTTGGCCTCGGCCTGCCGCTCGACGTCCGACTTGGAGGCGGCCTGCGCGCGGTACGCGGAGACGGCCTCGGCCGGGGTCGCGTGGCCGCCGGTCCACACGTCATGGGTGCCCTCGGGCCATTCCTGGGGCGTGAACTTGTCGACCAGCGGGTGCTCGGGGGCCAGCACCATGTAGCTCGCGCCGAACAGGGTGTCGGGGCGGGTGGTGAAGACGGTGATGTGCTCGCCATCCACGGGGAAGTGGACCCGGGCGCCCTCGGAGCGGCCGATCCAGTTGCGCTGCTGCAGCTTGATGGCCTCGGGCCAGTCCAGCTCCTCCAGGTCCTCCAGCAGCCGGTCGGCGTACGCGGTGATCCGCATGTTCCACTGGCGCAGCTTGGTCTTGAAGACCGGGAAGTTGCCGCGCTCGGAGCGGCCGTCGGCGGTGACCTCCTCGTTGGCCAGGACGGTGCCCAGGCCGGGGCACCAGTTGACCGGCGCGTCGGAGGCGTACGCCAGGCGGTACTCGCCCAGGACGTCGGCGCGCTCGGCGGCGCTCAGCTCGTTCCAGGAGCGCCCGCCGGGCACCGCGCGCTCACCGGACTCGAACTGGGCGACCAGCTCGGCGATGGGGCGGGCCTTGTCGGCGGCGTCGTCGTACCAGGAGTTGAAGATCTGCAGGAAGATCCACTGGGTCCACTTGTAGTAGTCCGGGTCGATCGTGGCGAAGGACCGGCGCTTGTCGTGACCCAGTCCCAGCTGGCGCAGCTGGGACTTCATGTTGGCGATGGCGGCCTCGGTGGTGACCCGGGGGTGCTCGCCGGTCTGCACGGCGTGCTGCTCGGCGGGCAGGCCGAAGGCGTCGAAGCCCAGGGTGTGCAGGACGTTGTGGCCGGTCATCCGCTGATAGCGGGCGAAGACATCGGTGGCGATGTACCCCAGGGGGTGGCCGACGTGCAGGCCCGCGCCGGACGGGTACGGGAACATGTCCATGATGAACTTCTTGGGCCTGGCGGCCAGCTCGGGGTCGCCGGCCAGGTCACCCTTGGGGTTGGACGCCGCGTAGGTGCCGTCGGCGTCCCAGAAGTCCTGCCAGCGTGCCTCGATCTCGGCGGCCATGGCTGCCGTGTAGCGGTGCGGCGCGGCCACCTCGGCGGTGGCAGCGGGGTTCGTCTCGCTCATGATCCTCAAAGCTCCATCGATCGTCTCTGCCAGCGGGTTGTCGTCCGGAAACGAAAAATCCCCTCGCACAGGAGGGGACGCCGCGCCGATTCCGACCTCGCCGTTCATCGGCGGTCGGGACTGATCAGCGCGGCTCGCTAAGCAGAAGGCGTACGGCACGCATGAGGTCAGGGTACCGCAGGCCCTGCGACGGTCGCGACGCGGTTCCGGCCCGCGCCGGACGCCCCGGCCATGGCCCGCACTGGACACCGAGGCGCGGTGTGTCAGCCACGGGAACCGGCCAAAAAAGTTGAACTTTATTCAAAGATTACTTCGCGTAACGACCCCTAAAGGACATCACAGCTGTGAGATTCCCCCTCGGTAACAACGCAATAACTCAAATCTCGTACCGCTCGGTTTGCCACCACTTACAGTTCGACGACGGGACCGCTTTCCCGAACTGTTCGGAGTTGCCCCCATGAACCCTCGTCGCAGTAACAGCTCGTTGCCCCAACCGGGCCGCTCGGCCTACGGGATGGCGACGACTGCCGCTCTGCTGCTGATACCCGTAAGTGTGCTGGTCGGAGGTGACGCGTACCGGGAATTCCTCGACTTCGGCGCGGGCGTGCTCTCGCTCGTCTCGCTGACCTGCTCGGTGCTCTGGGGGCTCGTCGCCCAGGACCGGACCCTTCTCAGCGTGCGCCAGCGGATCATCGGCCAGGCCGTCCACCGGACGACCGCGATCGCCTCGGTCGCGTTCCTCTTCCTGCACGTCACGGTCAAGTTGGCCCTGAACCACGTCTCCGCGATCGCCCTGTTCCCCTTCGCCCTGGGCGTGACGGGCTCGGGCGCGCTCATCGGCTTCGGCGCGACCGCCGGATCGCTGATGGTCTTCGTCGCCATCACCGGCGCGCTGCGCAGCAACTTCGCCTCCCCCGCACCGGTCGCGGCGCGCTGGCGGGCGATGCACATGATGGCCTACCCGGCCTGGTGTTTCGCGCTGGTCCACGGACTCTACGCGGGTCGCGAGGCCAAGCCGATCTTCGTGATCCTCTACTCGTTGGGCCTGGTCGCCGTGGCCGCCGCCCTGTTGCTGCGCGCCGCGCCCCGCTCGGTCAAGCGCCAGGTGGTCGAACGCGTCACCGGGATCCTGGGCACCGACGGCCAGCGACCCCCGGAGGTCGAGGAGCTGATGAAGTCCCGCTCGGCCCTGTCCCAGGAGCCCGGCGGCGGTCGGCGCGAAGGCGGACAGCGCGACCAGATGCGCGACACCGGCCAGTTCCCGCTCCCCGGCTTCGGCGGCGGACAGGGCCCGCGCCCCGATCTGGGCGACCCGCTGGTGCCCTCGCCCCGCACGGCGTCCACCGCGGCCGACTCGAGCCCCGGCTTCGCCGCCGCGTACCGCGCCGTGTCGATGACGCCGCGCCAACCGGAGCCCACGGCGCCCTATCTGACGCAGCAGCAGCCGCCGTTGGACATGCAGCCCACGCAGGCCATGCCCCGGCTGGACGACAGCTCGACCACGGGGAGCACCCGTTGGCCCGCGCCGTCCCCGCCTCCGGTCGGCGAGGCGCCCCCGTCGGCGTACGACCCGATGCAGGACACCTTCGCGGGCCAGTCGTTCGCGAGCGGTCAGACCTACCCGGGCCAGGCGTACCAGACCGGTCAGGAAACTTCTTTCGGAACGGCTGAGACGAACGCCCCCTACGGCACGTACAACCCGAACGACACGTACAACAGCGGTCCCGCCACTGAAACGCTGCCCGGTTACGACTACGACCAGCCGGGCTCAGGCGAACCCTGGAACGCGCCTTCCGGAGGCTTTAAGTGAACGAGGCCCTTCCCGACGTCCCCGAAGTCCGTGTGGTGGGGCTCCCCCAGCTCACCTCGGGCTTCGACCTCGTCGAGAGACTCGACCTCCCCATGCACCTGAAGGTGCACGGTCCGCTCGAACCGATGGGCGGCGAGCAACTCGCCCAGCTGGCCGAGCGGATCAATCTGAAGGGGCGAGGCGGCGCGGGCTTCCCCTTCCACAAAAAGCTGCGCTCGGTCGCCGAGTCGGCGATCAAGCGCGGCATCCGGCCCGTCGTGGTCGTCAACGGCAGTGAGGACGAACCCGCCTGCCGCAAGGACACGGTGCTGATCAACCGTGCCCCGCATCTCATCCTGGACGGCGCCCTGCTCGTCGCCGAGGCCCTGGGCGCCCGGCAGTTGGTCGTCGGGGTGACACGTGAATCCACCCAGCGGTCCATGGAGGCCGCCCTCGCCGAACGCGGGCTGAGCAACCGGCGGGGCGCGGCCATCCGCGCGAGCGTCCAGCGCAACCCGGTGCGCATGGTCACCGGCGCCGCCGCGTCGCTGATCCGTTCCATCGACGGCGGTCCGGCCATCCCGCCGGGCCGCAAGACCAGCGCGTCCAGGAGCGGTGTCGGTGGCGCGCCGACGCTGCTGTCCAACGCCGAGACGTTCGCCCAGCTGGCCATCGGCGCCCGCATCGGTGCCGAGCGGTACGGCAACACCGGCCTGTACGACGAGCCGGGCACCGTCATGCTCACCGTCTCCGGCGCGGTGGCCCGCCCCATGGTGATCGAGGCGCCGACGGGTGTGCCGCTGCGCTACATCCTGCAGCTCGCCGGGGCGCCGCCGGTCCCGCAGGGTGTGCTGACCGGCGGTTACCACGGCAAGTGGATCGACGCGGCGACGGTCAACGAGGCGGTCGTCTCCCGCAATTCGCTGGACGCGGTGGGCGGTGCGCTCGGCGCCGGCGCGATCCTGCCGATCAGCCAGGAGACCTGCCCGCTCGGCGAGTCGCTCCAGGTCGCCAAATGGCTCGCCGAGGAGAGCGCGGGACAGTGCGGTCCCTGCTATCTCGGTCTGCCGGCCGCCGCACGCGGCATGGAGGACATCCTCAACGGCGGTGGCCCGGCCGCCCTGGAGGCGCTCAAGCAGGTCGCCAAGAACGTGAAGCGGCGCGGCGCGTGCTCGCACCCGGACGGCTCCGCGATGTTCCTGGAGTCGACCATCAAGGCGTTCACGGACGACCTCGCCGCGCATGTCCTCGGCAACGGCTGCGGACGGCCCGTGGAAGGCGTTCTGCCGCTGTTCGAGGGCGGCAGGGCACCGACGGGCATCCCGGGCGGCGCGGGCCAGGAGGAGAGCGGCGCCAGCCGGCAGAAGATCTTCGTCGACTGGACGCTGTGCCGGGGGCACGGCCTGTGCGCCGACATCCTCCCGGAGGTCTTCCAGCTGGGCGCCGACGGTTTCCCCACCGTCGCCCAGGCGAAGGTCCCGCAGTATGCCGAGGCCAAGGCGCTCCGCGCGGTACGCCGCTGCCCCGCGCTGGCCCTGCGCATCGAGGAGGACACCCGCTCGCAGGCCCCGTCCCGCAACCTCCCGGTCCTCTCCCAGGGCCGCGGCCGGCGGGCCCTGGGCAGCGGCCGCTGAGCCTCCGGCAAGCCGTACGACGACGAAGTGCGGGTCACCTCACCGAGGCGGCCCGCACTTCGTCTGTCACCATCAACAACGCGAAGACCCCGTCCGATTGGACGGGGTCTTGTCTGTGGAGCTAAGGAGAATTGAACTCCTGACCTCCTGCATGCCATGCAGGCGCTCTACCAACTGAGCTATAGCCCCTTACGCCGCGCGGCGGAGCCGCATATTTGACGCTGTCTGCCGGGTTCCCCCGGCGGCGACGCCAACATTACCGGTCCCCGAGGCTCACCACCAAATCGTTTCCGTTCTGTACGGGTTGGCCCCGAATTCACGGCCCGCACCGACGGTGTCGGCGCTCAGGCCGTCACGAACGAGTAGAACCGCTTGAGCGTGCAGTGCTCTTCGAGGAGGCGGCCGTAGATCGGCTCACCCTCCAGTTCGCGGTACGTCTCGATGGGGTCGCCTTTTATGATCAGCGCCCGTGCGCATTCCTCGCACCAGTACTGGTAGTCGGCGTTGACGGGCTCCATGTCGCGGACGATCGGCGTACCGCTGCCGCACCAGTCGCACTTCCTCCTGTGTGCACCCATCACTCAGCTCCAGCTGTGGCCGCAGGCCGTGCACACGTAGGAGATACCTCCGTTGTCACCGAGGACTTGGGCAACGTGGAGCGAGCCGCAGGAAGGGCACAGGAGGGTGGTCTTGCTCCGCGTCTCCACCGGCTCGGAAAGCTCGTGGATCTCCCCGCGGATGCTCGCAGGCATCGCTTCTCCCTCCCGTCGGGCCGCGCCCCCTTCCGGCCGTTTGATTCTGCCACGGCCGGACCAATACGGTCAGCGACGCCTTCGTACCAGTCCGGACACGCGGCACGGAAGAAGGTCGTCCGCAGAGGTATACGCCTCCTGAGCCACAAGTACTCAAGCGGCGACGAAGGTCACATACGAAAAATCCCGCTCCCTGGTGGGAACGGGATCTTCTGTACCGATCTGTGGAGCTAAGGAGAATTGAACTCCTGACCTCCTGCATGCCATGCAGGCGCTCTACCAACTGAGCTATAGCCCCTTGCCGCATCACACGGTGCAGTTGTGTGATGTTTCGCCCCGCTCGGCGGGGCGAACAAGAAGAACTTTAGCCTGCGACCAGCCGGAAAGTGAAATCCGGGTCCCCGGCCGGGCAACCGGGGCCTCTTACGGGGCTCAGCCGTCCGGGGGCTCAGTCGTCCAGGGGCTCAGTCGTCCGGGAGCTCAGTCGTCGTCGCCGAGCACCGGCTCCGGCAGGGTGCCGGCGTTGTGTTCGAGGAGGCGCCAGCCGCGGGCTCCCTCGCCGAGGACGGACCAGCAGCAGTTGGAGAGGCCGCCGAAGCTCTCCCAGTGGTGCGGCTCCAGACCGAGGAGGCGCCCGATGGTGGTGCGGATGGTGCCGCCGTGGCTGACGACGACGAGTGTGCCGTCCTCCGGGAGCTTGTCGGCGTGCCGGAGGACCACGGGTGCGGCGCGCTCGGCGACCTCGGTCTCCAGTTCGCCGCCGCCGCGGCGGACGGGCTCGCCGCGCTTCCACGCGGCGTACTCCTCGCCGTGCCGCTCGATGATCTGGTCGTGCGTGAGGCCCTGCCAGACGCCCGCGTAGGTCTCGCGCAGGCCCTCGTCGTGGGTGACCTCCAGGCCGGTGAGCGCGGCCAGCTCCGCGGCCGTCTTCGCGGCGCGCCGGAGGTCGGAGGCGACGATGGCGTCCGGCTTGAGGGAGGCGAGCAGGCGGGCGGCACGGCGGGCCTGGCCGAGGCCGGTCTCGGTGAGCTCGACGTCCGTGGTGCCCTGGAAGCGGCGCTCCACGTTCCACGCGGTCTGGCCGTGGCGCCACAGGATGAGGCGGCGCCCTCGGCCCTTGCGGTCCGCCGCGTCGATGCCCGCCGTCACCGCAGCTCCCCGCCCAGCTCCGCGGCCTCCTCTGCGGCCTGCAGCCGGGCGTGCTCCGCGGCCTTGCCCCGGGTGGCCTTGGCGTCCTCGGGCAGCTCCAGCTCGGGGCAGTCCTTCCAGAGCCGCTCCAGGGCGTAGAAGACCCGCTCCTCGCTGTGCTGGACGTGCACGACGATGTCGACGTAGTCGAGGAGCACCCAGCGGGCCTCGCGGTCGCCCTCTCGGCGCACCGGCTTGGCGTCGAGCTCCTTGTTCAGCCGCTCCTCGATCTCGTCGACGATCGACTTGACCTGGCGGTCGTTGGGCGCGGAGGCCAGCAGGAAGGCGTCCGTGATGGACAGCACATCGCTGACGTCGTACGCGATGATGTCGTGCGCCAGCTTGTCGGCGGCCGCCTGGGCGGCGGTGTTGATGAGTTCGAGGGAGCGATCGGTGGCGGTCACTACAAGGCTTTCCGTCGGCGGTCAGGAACCCTCACGGGCTACCTCCAGGGTCTCACGCCCCACCGACACCGCCCCACGAGTTATGCACGAGCCCCCGTGGTCGCGCCGACGGAACGGCTCCGGGACCCGCCGCCACTCGGGGCGACCGACCGGCCATCATGCCGACCGGACCGACCGACCGGCACGGCCAACCGGATTGACACGACCGGAATGACCAGCCGGACGCGACACGACCGGCATGACCGGATCCGCTGGATCGGCCGGACCCACCGGATCAGCCAGCCCGTGCCTCCACTCCTGCCCACAGCGCCATCCGTGCCTACAGCACCACCGCGCCTACCGCGCCACTGGTGCTCGCCGTACCGCTCGTGCTCGCCGCACCACCCGTGCTCGCCATGTCGTTCCTGCCCTCCGCGTCGATGGCCCCGTGTTTCCCGGTCGACCCCACCGCGCCGATCAACCCGCGGCAACGGTCGTGCCGGCCGTTCCCGCCGTGCCGGTCAGCCCGTCGTTCCAGTCGTTCCGGTGGTCCCGGTGGTCCCGGTGGTTCCGCTCGTGCTGGTCGTCCCCGTCGTCGCCGGTGCCTCGTAGTTCTGGCCGAGGGTGACCGAGACGTCGGCGTTGGACGCGATTTTGCCCTTCTTGACGGCTCCGGTGGGCAGGCCGAGGGTCTTGGCGACCTCGATGGCGTCCTGTTTGCGGGCCGCGTCGGAGTAGGTGACCTGGGAGGTCGCCTGGGCGGTGTCGGTCGTGCCGGCGTCGAAGAAGGTGTAGCCGCCGTTGAGCAGGGTCACACGGGCCTGCTCGGTGGCGTCCTTGTCGCCGGTGGCGTTGCGCAGGCCGACGCGGACGGCGTCCCCGGCGTCGGGGCTCTTCGCGGTGCCGCCGAGCAGGTCCTTGACCACGCTGTCGGAGGCGTCGGCGTCGAGGGTGCCGTTCTGCCCGACCGGCAGCAGCTCGGTCCTGTAGTCGCCGCCCTTGGCGTGGTCGGCGAGCTTGGCGAGGAAGGCGCCGAGGTCCTTGTCACTGAGCGAGGGATCGAGGATCTGGGCCAGGGACTGCACGGTGACCGTGGCGGCCTCGGTGTCGGAGGACAGCTTGCGCAGCACGCCCTGCATGACCTGCCCGAACCGCTTCAGCTGGGCGTCCTGGGACTCGCCGGAGGCCCGGTAGGTGGCGTAGGCGACGGCCATCTTGCCGCTGAGGGTCTGTCCCTCGCCCTTGTGGACGAGAGGGGCCTCGCCCTTCTTCTTGGCCTCGGGGTCGGGTACGTCGGCGTTGGTGTCGATGTCGATGTTGCCGACGAGTTCGACGAGGTTGTTCAAATAGGGGGTGTCCAGGCGCCAGGTGCCCTCGATGTTCGTGCCGAGCACGGTGTCGAGCTCCTCGCGGGTGCCGGAGGAGCCGTCGTCCTCGACGGACTTGGCGAGGGTGGTCGTGGTGCCGTCGTCGCCGGTCAGGGCGAGGGAGTTCGGCAGCAGGACGGTGGCGCCCTGCTTGGTGGTGGTGTTGTCGACGAGCAGCGCCGTGGAAGTGCCGCCCTTCTTGGTGTCGTGCAGGTGGACGACGATCACGTCGCGTTTCTGGGCGCCGGCGGAGGTCGTGGTGCCGGTCTGCTCGGCGGAGGACGCCCCGGGCAGCATCCCCGCGAACCACATGTAGCCGACGCCGCCGACCGCGACGAGCGCGAGGACCACCACGAGGGCGATCAGACGGCTCTTGGCGCGGCGCTTGGCCTCCTCGCGCCGCTCGGTGCGGTTCTCGGTGAAGTTCAGCCAGTCGATGACGTCCTCGGAGTCACCGTCGGGCTGGTCGACGAACGCGAACTGCTCGGTGCGGTACTCCCGTTCACCGGAGTCCCGCTCCCCGGGGAAGTCACCGGCCCGGGGCTCGCCCTCCTCGGCGACGGGCTCCGCCGGTCCCGCCTGCTGGGGGATGTGGGCGGTCTGCTCGGTGATCCGGGTGTGGTGGCCGGTGCTCGCGGTCTGCCCGTAGGGGTCGTACGGGTCGTACGACGGCGTGGGGGCCTGCTGGTACGCGGAGGCGGGGCCCTGCTGACTCGTGTCGTAGCCCACGCCGTAACCCTGGGTGGGCTGCTGGACGTGGCCGGTCGCGTACGGGTCGTAGCCGTAGCCCCCCTGGCCGTACCCCTGGGGCTGCTGCGTCCCGTACGGGTCGTACGCCTGTTGCTGAGGCACCTGCTGGGCGGGCGCCTGTCGGTACACCGGCTGTCCGTACTCGTCGTAGCCGACGAGTACGTACTGCTGGTCGCCCCCGTGGCCAGCGTCGTATCGGTCGTTCACCGGTGCCCCTCTCGGCTCACTCGCCGCGGTACAGCTGCCGTTTGTCGATGTAGCGGACCACGCCGTCCGGCACCAGATACCAGACGGGATCGCCCTTCGCGACCCTCGCACGGCAGTCCGTGGACGAGATGGCGAGCGCCGGGACCTCCACCAGCGAGACTCCGCCCGCGGGCAGGCCGGGGTCGGCCAGGGTATGACCCGGACGGGTGACCCCGATGAAGTGCGCGAGCGAGAACAGCTCGTCGGCGTCGCGCCAGGTGAGGATCTGGGCGAGCGCGTCGGCGCCGGTGATGAAGAAGAGGTCCGTGCCGGGGTTGAGGTCGTGCAGCTCGCGCAGGGTGTCGATGGTGTAGGTGAGGCCCTTGCGGTCGATGTCGATGCGGCTGACGGAGAACTGGGGGTTCTCGGCCGTCGCGATGACCGTCATCAGATAGCGGTCCTCGGCCGCCGACACCTTGGTGTGCGATTTCTGCCACGGCTGGCCGGTCGGTACGAAGACCACTTCGTCGAGGTGGAATCGTGCGGCGACCTCCTGGGCCGCGACGAGGTGACCGTTGTGGATCGGATCGAACGTTCCACCCATGACGCCCAAGCGACGCCGGCCCTTGTCGGACGCCGGGCCGATGGGCATTTCCTGCTCTCCCATGCGTCGAGACACTACCGGCCCGGTCGCCACCACTTGTTCGAACGACCTTTTGCGCGGATTGGCGGGATCAGCGATCCCGGTTGAAGCGCGTCGTGATCCACAGCAGCAACAGCAGAGCGAAGAAGGCCCCACCGCCGGTCAGGTAGGGGCTGAGGCTCTCATGGTTGCCGCCGTGCTCCGCGCCGCCTTCGGCAGCGATGGTGACCAGGTCGGCGGCTGTGCGGGGGAAGCTCATCGTCGGCGTGACCTATCCGGGTGTGGGATCGGGATGAAGACTGGGCCCATCGTAAGCGGGGGGCTGATCGGCGATCACCCCGACTCCGCCCAGGGATGAACGCGGACACCGCCACGCGCGTACTTCCCGTACGAGACAACCGTTCGCGTGCGCCGTACGTCCTTCCCCTCGGCGGGCGTCAGTCGTCCCGCTTGTATCCACGCAGGAGGAACCAGGCCATCAGCACGGAGCCCAGGACCATCACGATCAGCACCACACGCAGCAGGTTGCCCGCTCCCTGTTCCTTCGCGGCGGCGTCCGCGGCCTCGGTGAGCCAGCCGGCTGCCGGGAGGTGGGGGAGATGCTCCATGAGATCGCTCCTTACGGTTGATGCCCTGCCACGGTAACTCCGCCTAGGCTGGATCCCTCTTCGGGGGCCACATGGGCAAACAGACGCATGGGGGAAGACATGTCCGACGACAACCGTGATCAGACCGGGCACGAGAACGTGCCCAGCAGGCAGCGCAGGCGCTTCGAGGGGATCTCCTCGCGGGCGTACGAACACCCCGCGGACCGCTCGGCGCTGGTGGCGCTGCGCAAGCTCAGCGGCTTCGACACGGTGTTCAAGGCACTCAGCGGTCTGCTGCCCGAGCGCAGCCTCAGGCTGCTGTTCCTGTCCGACTCCGTACGGGTCTCGGACCAGCAGTTCGCGCACCTCAACGACATGCTGCGGGACGCCTGCTACATCCTGGACCTGGAGAAGGTCCCACCGATGTATGTGAACCAGGACCCGCAGCCGAACGCGATGTGCATCGGTCTGGACGAGCCGATCATCGTGGTGACGACCGGGCTCGTCGAACTGCTCGACGAGGAGGAGATGCGGGCCGTCATCGGCCACGAGGTGGGTCACGCGCTCTCCGGTCACTCGGTGTACCGCACGATCCTGCTGTTCCTGACCAACCTGGCGATCAGGGTCGCCTGGATCCCGCTGGGCAACCTGGCGATCATGGCGATCGTCACGGCTCTGCGCGAGTGGTTCCGCAAGTCGGAGCTGTCCGCCGACCGCGCGGGCCTCCTGGTCGGCCAGGACGTCCAGGCCTCCATGCGTGGTCTGATGAAGATCGCCGGCGGCAACCATCTGCACGAGATGAACGTGGACGCGTTCCTCGCGCAGGCCGACGAGTACGAGGCCGGGGGCGACCTGCGCGACTCCGTTCTGAAGATCCTGAACGTGCTGCCCCGCTCGCATCCCTTCACCACCGTGCGCGCGGCCGAGCTGAAGAAGTGGGCCGAGTCCCGCGACTACCAGCGGATCATGGACGGCCACTACCCGCGGCGCAGCGAGGACAAGGACACCTCGGTGACCGACTCCTTCCGCGAGTCGGCGGCGCACTACACGAGCCATGTCAAGAACTCCAAGGACCCGCTGATGAAGCTGGTCACCGACATCGCGGGCGGCGCCGGCGACCTCGGCGGCCGGGTACGGCGCGGCTTCAGCGGCTTCGCCAACGGCGGCAGCGGTTCCGCTTCCGGCGGCTCGGGGTCCACCGCGACCGACACCGCCGAGGACAGGCGCCCGGACGACGAGTGAGACGCGGCCACCGCCGCTGACGGTCACCGGGGCACTGACAGCTACCGGGCACTGACAGCCACGGACACGAAGCGCCCGGCCCGAGGGTTCGCCCTTCGAGCCGGGCGCTTCCGTGTGCGTCAGGCCTCTTCGGTTTCGGTCGTTCGGCCGGTCGGTCTTCGATCGGTCGGTCTTCGGCCGGTCGGTCTTCGGCCGGTCGGTCTTCGGCCGGTCGGTCTTCGGCCGGTCGGTCTTCGGCCGGTCGGTCACACCTTCGGCTGGGCCCCCTCGGCCAGTGAGCCGCACAGGGCGGTGGCGCCGCCGGTGGCGTACGGGTCGGTGCCGGCCGGGCCACCCTCCCTGGCCGTCTGGCCGGCGAGCAGCGGGCGCAGATGGTTCGTGGCGTCGTCGGCGCAGGCCAGGGGTCCGGCCTGGACGTAGGAGACGACGACCTGGGCCTGGCGGGTGCGCAGGTCGTCGTCGTCGAAGCGGAAGTGCAGCTCGCGCCGGATGGTGAACAGCGAGGCCTCGGCCTTGTCGCCGGAGGCGGGTCGCAGCGCGTACACGAGGGTGTGGGCGGCGACGACCTCCAGGGTGCCGGAGTCGAACTCGGCGGCCTGGAGAGTGCCCTGGACGCGGATCCTGGGGTCGGCGAGCTCGGCGCGGGAGGGGTCGAAGCGGACCAGCCAGCCGGTGGGGGCGTGCCTGCCGTCGGCCGTCGGCTGGTCGAAACTCTGCTCGAACTGGTCGAGCTGCTCCGAGTCGACCAGCCTGCGCACCGGCTGGACGGTGGTGCCGCCGAGCACCTCCGGGTCGAGCGAGGAGGCGACGAGGTACTCCTTGGCGATCCTCAGCGAGGTCACGACCTCACTGTCGGAGAAGTGCTCGGTGCGCCGGGTGACCGGCATCGTGATGCCGTCGGGGCCGACGCGGAATCCGGCGGCGGGGCTGTTCTCGAACAGCGTCTCGGGGTCCTTGGCGCCGGGCACCGGGGCCTGCGGCGCCAGCGGGATCACCGTCATCCGCAACGGCTCGGTGGGCTTCGCGGCCGAGGGCCGGTACGGATGGCGGACACCCATGTAGATCGCGGTGCCGAAGGCGAGGGAGATCAGCAGGACGAGGACCAGGGCCTGCCGGGAGAAGCCTCGGCGGATGGGCGGGCGGCGGCGTACCGCCGGGGCGTGGTCGGTGAGGCGTTCCTGTGCGGAGAACTCCTGGATGCGGGCAGCCCGGACGAACGACTCGTCGAAGACGACGGATCGGTATTCGTCCTCTCCACCGCCGGGGGCGCCCTCGGGTGTCCCCTCCGGTGGGTTTCCAGGCCCGCCCATACCTTCAGAGTAGGTCTCCGGGGGCTCCGGTAAACGCGCTGCTGCGTGGCAAGTTCTGACAGGTCCTCACCAGGTTTTCGAACGGCTGTCGAACCGTCGACCAAGGCCTCGGCAAAGGCTCTCGCGGTCTGTGGGGAACTCCCCCGTCAAGGCGTACGGGGATCCGCCGAGACCGCCGGCCGGGAGTAGTCCGCGGAGGCCGAGGGGCCGGTCGGGGTGCCCTGTTCGACGCCGGTGGTGGCGGGGGGCGGCGGCGGGACCTGGTCACCGCGGCCGGAGGAGGCGCCCCGGTAGACGGCCGTGAAGGCCAGCGCGACCATGCCTATGCCCATGACGAGGGCGAGGATCCAGGCGACGGGCCGGTGCCAGCGGGTCTGCTTGCCGTACGGCCTGCCGTGGAGTCCGTCGGCGCCGTAGCGGCCCTCCAGGATCTCGGGGTCTTCCAGGTCGTCCAGGTCGGGGTCGTGGCCGAAATCGGGGCCGAAGCCGTCGTCGTAGCGGTCGTCGTCGGCGCGGGGGCCTCTGGAGTGCGCCCGGCGGGCTTCGGCCTCCTGGGCCGCGGCGCGGGCCTCCGCCGCTGCGAGCAGACGTTCGACTGCGGTCGGCTCGTGGACCACGGCCGCCCGTACGAAGTCCTCGTCGAAGACCACGGAGGCGAACTCTTCGTCCATACCTCCGCGGTCGCGGTCGTCGTCGGGCTCCCAGCCGTCAGAGAACGGCGTGCCCCCCACGTCCTCCGGCACGGGATCCAGAGTAGACCGGGGTGGTCAATTTGGGCAGACGGTAAGGAAATTCATCCGTTTTGCTATGTGGCTCACAGGGACGCCGGTCGGCGTCCCTGTGCAGGAGCCTCGGTCAGCGTCGTACGTGGCCGTCGCCGGTCACGATGTACTTCGTGCTGGTCAGCTCGGGCAGGCCCATGGGGCCGCGGGCGTGCAGCTTCTGGGTGGAGATGCCGATCTCGGCGCCGAAGCCGAACTGTCCGCCGTCGGTGAAGCGGGTCGAGGCGTTGACGGCGACGGTCGTGGAGTCGACCAGTTGGGTGAAGCGGCGGGCCGCCTGCTGCGAGGTCGTCACGATGGCCTCGGTGTGACCGGAGGTCCACAGGCGGATGTGCTCGACCGCCTTGTCGAGGGAGTCGACGACCGCCGCCGCGATGTCGTAGGAGAGGTACTCGGTCTCCCAGTCCTCGGTGGTGGCCTCCACGACCGTCGCCTTGGAGTCCTTGGCGTACGCCATGACCCGTTCGTCGGCGTGGACGGTCACCCCGGCGTCGGCGAGGGCGTCCAGGGCGCGGGGCAGGAACTCGGGGGCGATGTCCTGGTGGACCAGCAGTGTCTCGGCGGCGTTGCAGACGCTGACGCGCTGGGCCTTGGAGTTGATCAGGATCTCGATCGCCGTGTCGAGGTCGGCGTGCGCGTCGACGTACACATGGCAGTTGCCCGTGCCGGTCTCGATCACCGGGACGGTGGACTCCTCGACGACCGTACGGATCAGGGAGGCGCCGCCGCGCGGGATGAGCACGTCGACCAGACCGCGGGCGCGCAGCAGCTCGCGTACGGACTCGCGGCTCTCGCCGGGGACGAGCTGGATGGCGTCGGCGGGCAGGCCGGCGCCGCCGACGGCGTCCCGGAGCACCCGGACGAGGGCGGTGTTCGATTCGTAGGCGGAGGACGAGCCGCGCAGCAGGACCGCGTTGCCGGACTTCAGGCAGAGGGCGGCGGCGTCCACGGTCACGTTCGGGCGAGCCTCGTAGATGATGCCGACGACGCCGAGCGGGACGCGGACCTGGCGCAGGTCGATGCCGTTGGGGAGGGTGGAGCCGCGGACGACCTCGCCGACCGGGTCGGGCAGGGCGGCGACGTCGCGGACGTCGGCGGCGATGGCGCGGACCCGCTCCGGGGTCAGCGTCAGCCGGTCGATGATCGCCTCGCTGGTGCCGGCCTCGCGGGCCTTGGCGATGTCCTTGGCGTTGGCCTCGACGATCTCGCTCGTACGTACTTCCAGCGCGTCGGCGATGGCGAGCAGCGCGTCGTCCTTCTCGGCGCGCGGCAGCGGCGCGAGGTCGGCGGCGGCGGCCTTGGCACGGTAGGCGGCCCGGGTGACCGGGGACATGGAGTCGTACGGAGAGAGCGTGGTCATACGGGAAGGGTAGTGCGCCCGGGGAGGCCGTCCGGCCGTTGTCCCACAAACCGAGACAAGCTCCGAATAGGCCCCGCGCGCGCCGCCCGCCGATCGGGACACGCGGAGAGCGGACGACCGGCTCGACAGCGGCTGGGACGACGCCCTGGTACTGCCACGGTGCTACTGGAACGGGTGAACCCCCACGGGTGTCGCCGGAGGCGGGCCGTAGCCCTCGGCGATGCGCTGGTGGTAGGTCTGGCGGTCGATGACCTCCAGGCCGACGATCTCCCAGGGCGGCAGCCCGGCCGTACGGCGGTGCTCGCCCCACAGGCGCAGGGCGACGGCGGCGGCGTCGTGGAGGTCGCGGGCCTCCTCCCAGTAGCGGATCTCGGCGTGGTCGGTCGCGTAGCGGCTGGTCAGCAGAAAGGGATGGTCGTGGGCGAGCTGTTCGAGGCCGCGTCGGACCTCCTGCAGCGGGGTCTCGGGGCCGGAGACGCTGAGGGTGACATGCCACAGCCGGGGCAGGTCCCGGGGCTCCTCGGCGCTCTCGCCGTCGTACGTGTCCGAGGCGGTGACGCTGGTGAGCGTCCGCTCCTCGCCGGGCGCACGGGAGGTACCACCACCACGGGACGCCGCGGCCCCGGGGCGCACTCGTCTCACGACGGCCTCCTTCGCAACGATGCGGGCTTCGCATCGGGTCGTGCGGAATCTCCCTGAGACAAAGTTGAGCAGGCTCAGGGCATTCGTGTGGCCGTTTTACGGAACGGACACCGCCGAAGGGCGGGCCTTTGCCCCTCGACGGGGCCGCTGGTCAGGGGTGGAGGAGGACGAGGTCGTCCCTGTGTACGACCTCTCGTTCGTACGCGGGACCCAGCTCGCGCGCCAGTTCCCGGGTCGAGCGCCCGATCAGCTGGGGGATCTCCTTGGCGTCGAAGCTGACCAGCCCGCGCGCCACGGCCCGGCCCGTGCTGTCGCGCAGTTCGACGGGGTCGCCCGCGGTGAAGTCGCCCTCGACCGCCGCGATGCCGGCCGGCAGCAGTGACTTGCGCCGGTCGACGACCGCGCGCACGGCGCCGTCGTCGAGGGTGAGCGAGCCCTGCGGGGTGGAGGCGTGCTGGAGCCAGAGCAGCCGGTCGGCGGAGCGCTTGCCGGTGGGGTGGAAGTAGGTACCGGTGTCCCGCCCGGTCAGGGCGTCGGCCGCGTGGATCGCGCTGGTCAGGACGACGGGGATACCGGCGGCTGCCGCGATCCGGGCCGCCTCGACCTTGGTGACCATGCCGCCGGTGCCGACGCCGGCCTTGCCGGTGCTGCCGATCTCGACGTGCGCGAGGTCCTCGGGGCTCCTGACCTCCGCTATCCGTGAGGTGCCGGGCTTGCTGGGGTCGCCGTCGTAGACGCCGTCGACGTCGGAGAGCAGGACCAGCAGGTCGGCGCGGACGAGGTGGGCGACGAGGGCGGCGAGGCGGTCGTTGTCACCGAAGCGGATCTCGTCCGTGGCAACGGTGTCGTTCTCGTTGACGACCGGCAGGGCGCCCATCGCGAGGAGCTTGTCGAGGGTGCGGGAGGCGTTGCGGTGGTGGGAGCGGCGGCTCATGTCGTCGGAGGTGAGGAGCACCTGGCCGACGCGGATGCCGTAGCGGGCGCAGGAGGCGGTGTAGCGGGCCACGAGGAGGCCCTGGCCGACGCTGGCGGCGGCCTGCTGGCGGGCGAGGTCCTTGGGGCGGCGGCGCAGGCCCAGCGGGGCGAGCCCGGCGGCGATGGCGCCGGACGAGACGAGGACGATCTCCCGCTCTCCTCCGCCCACCCGTCTCCCACCACCACCCTCAACCGAGGCCCTTCGGGCCGCCCCCGTCTTTCGGGCCTTGGCCAGGACGTCCACGAGGGCGTCCACCCGGTCCGCGTCGAGGCCTCCGGAGGCCGTCGTCAGCGACGAGGAGCCCACCTTGACGACGATCCGGTGCGCTTCCGCCACCGCCTGCCTTGCCGCTGACACGCGTATCCCCAATTGTTCCGACGAGCCCGGTGTGTGCTCCGCAATCTACGTGAGGACGCGGACCGGACGCGTCGCCATTTCGCTGGGCGGACGGCGTGACACCACCCCGCGAAGGGCAGCGGTGCCCTTGCCCGAACGGAGCGGGCTCCCCTTCCCGGGCGGGGTGAACGGCCCTCCACCGGCGGGGTGAACGGAATGCGGCCGTTGCATGGAGGCAGGGCGAAACTCTCCGAGGTTCCGGGCACTTTGCCCTGTTCACCCCGATTGCCCCGGCGGGAGATTGCCCCCCGGGCTCCCCAGGTCATACGGTCAGGGATCGGCCTCCTCTCTTGGGGCATCCCTGGGTCGGAAGGCGCCCGGGGGCGCACCTACCGAGGCGGGCCGCCCCCACTACTCTCATTGCCCCCTCCGTCCGTCGCACCCTCCGCAGGAGCCCAGCCCGTGCCCTCCGCAGGCCTCGCCCCACGCCGCATCGCGCAGCTGTCAGCGCTGCTCGCGATGTTCGCGCTCTTCACGGCCCAGATCGTCTCCGCGCTGCTGCCGAACATCCCCGTGTTCGTCGCCGCGAGCGCGGCGGGCCTCGTCCTGGACACGTTCCTGCAGTACCGCGACCCCGGGCTGCTCGCCCTGCTGGGCAAGGTCCGCTTCGACGCGGTGGTGCGCCAGCTGCTGCGCGACATGCTGATCCTGGTGGGGCTGCTGCGCATCGAGGGCATCGACCCGCGGACCGAACAGGCGCCGCTGCTGGTCGGTGTGTGCGTCTTCTACGCGGTGCACTTCGCCTGCCAGGGCGTCTCGGTGCTGGTCCGCCGCACCCGGACGCTGCCCATCGTGACCCGCAACATCGACGCCTCCGCGCTGCGCCTGACCGCCGCCCCGCCGCGCATCCTGGCCCGCCGCCAGGCCCACCGGCTGCTGACGTTCTCCCTGCCGGTCACGGCCGGTCTGCTGGCCACGGCGACCACGAAGGACGCCACCTGGGGCGGCATGGGCCTCGGCGCCGGTCTCGTCCTGCTCGCGGGCGGCACGGTGTACCTGGCGACCTGGCTGCTGCCGAAGCGGCGGGCGAAGAACGAGCAGCAGGTCATGGAGTGGCTGGACGGCTGGCTGGCCGCGTACCGGCCGACCACGGCCATGTACTTCTCCGGCGGTACGACCTCCGCGTACCAGGCGAACATGTGGCTCTCCACGCTCTCCCAGCTGGAGAAGCCGCTGATCGTGCTGCGTGAGCGTTTCATGGTGCAGAAGATCGACGCGACGGACGTGCCGGTGATCTGCTTCCCGAAGGTCTCGACGATGTTCTCCCTGGAGAACTCGACGCTGAAGATGATGCTGCACCCGGCGAACGCCGCGAAGACCTCCCAGGTGCTGCGCATCCCCACCATCAAGCACGCCTTCATCAACCACGGCGAGAGCGACAAGCTCTCCTCCTGCAACCCGTACGCGAAGGCGTACGACGAGGTGTGGGTCGCCGGCCCCGCCGCACGCGAGCGGTACGCCCTCGCCGAGGTCGGCGTCGAGGACAAGGACATCGTCGAGGTCGGCCGCCCGCAGCTGGCGCCGATCCGCCCGTACGCGGGCCCGCCCACCGGCACGTACACGACCGTCCTGTACGCCCCCACCTGGGAGGGCTGGGACGGCAACCCCGGCAACACCTCCGTGGTCCTGGCCGGCGAGAACATCGTCCGCAAGCTGCTCGCCGACGACAAGGTACGGCTGCTCTACAAGCCGCACCCGATGACCGGCTCGGTCGACCCGCGCGCGGGTGCCGCGAACGAGCGCATCAAAGCGATGATCCGCGAGGCCAACACGAAGCGCTCGGGCGCCCGGCCGGGCCCCGAGGCCGCCGCCGAACTGGCCCGTCGTACCGCCGAGTTGGACAAGCTGACCTCCACCTCCTTCCGTGCCAGCGCGGACGAGATGGAGCGGATGCTGCTCCAGGGGACGCCGAGCGGGGACCGCGAGGCGGCCATCGCGGAGGCGACACTGGCCTGGGAGAAGGCGTACTGGGCGTCCTTCCCCGAGTGGGAGCACCTCGTCATCACCGAGGCGCGGCCCGCGATCTTCGCCTGCTTCAACGCGTCCGACCTGCTGATCAGCGATGTCTCCTCGGTCGTCTCCGACTGGCTGTCCAGCGAGAAGCCGTACGCCGTCGGCAACACGTCCGGGTTGACGGAGGAGGCGTTCCGTACCGCGTTCCCGACGGTGTCGGCGGGTGTCATCATCGCTCCCGACGCCGCCGAGGTTCCGGGGCTGCTGGACGCGGTCCGCGACCCGGAGAAGGACGCCTTCGCCAAGGCCCGCGCCACCCTCAAGGAACACCTCCTCGGCCCCTCCGACCCGCCGTCCATCGTCCGCTTCCGCGCGGCGGTGGAGACGCTGTGCGCCAAGGCCGACGACCGCCGCGTCCGCATGGGGTCCCGCCTCGCCGACGAGATGCCGGCACCGCGGGAAGCCGACGGGGACGAGGGCGCCGACCCGAGCGACTCGGAGGACGCCGCGAACGCCCAGTTGTAGTCGCCGGATGC
>NZ_AEJC01000357.1 GCF_000317595.1 Streptomyces ipomoeae 91-03
CCTCTCAGCAGCACTCCGCGTTGTCGAGGCCCCGCGGCAACCGCTCCCCCCCGAACACCGCACACGTCGCCTCGTCCCCACCCAACGCCGCCACAGCCAACAGCAACGACCCGGCGGTCCACGAGGTCAACTCCACGGGCCAGACAGCCTGGTCGTCGAAGACATAACCCGTCCAGTACAGCCCGGAGTCGGGATCACGCAGATGCTGGATGGACTGCAGAATCCCCAGCGCACGGTCGGACTCCCCCATCGCCCACAGCGCCAGGGCGAGTTCGGCGGACTCACCCCCGGTCACCCACGGGTTGGGGACGACGCACCGCACGCCCAGCCCGGGCACGACGAACCGATCCCAGCCGTCCTCTATACGGGACTTGGCCTCGGCCCCCGTCAACGCACCACCCAGCACCGGGTAGTACCAGTCCATCGAGTAACGGCCCTTGTCGAGAAACCGCTCGGGATGCCGACGTATCGCATGCCGCAGCAGCCCGACCGCCAACTCCCAGTCCGGCTGCGGCTCCTCCCGCTGCTCGGCGATGGCGAGCGCACAGCGCAACGCGTGATGGATGGAGGAGGAGCCGGTGAGCAGGGCGTCGGCGACCGGCGTACCGTCGTCCTCCCGCTTCCACCCGATCTGCCCCCCGTGCTGCTGCAACTCCAGGACGAACTCGACGGCGGCGTACACGGCCGGCCACATACGGTCCAGGAAGGTGTCGTCACCGGTGGCCAGGTAGTGGTGCCAGACGCCGACGGCTATGTACGCGACGAAGTTGGACTCGCGCCCCCGGTCGGTGACGTCGGCGGCGTCCCCGTCGGCGTACGCGGCGTACCAGGAGCCGTCCTCGTTCTGGTGCCGCCGCAGCCACTCGTACGCGCGCTCGGCGGCGGCGTGCTCACCGGCCGCGTCGAGGGCCATCGCGGCCTCGGTGTGGTCCCACGGGTCGAGGTGGTGCCCGCGGAACCACGGGATCGCGCCGTCCTCCCGCTGTACGGCGAGGATGCCCCGTACGGTCGCGGCGGCCTGCTCGGCGGTGAGGACCCCGGGCAGGACGAGGTGTTCTGTCCGGGGGGTGGTCACGAAGCGTCCACCCGAGCGGCGTCGGCGGGAAGGTGCGGCTTCGTCGCGTACGCCACGAAGCTCTTGCCGATCAGCGGGTTGAGCGCCTGTTCGGCGACCCGGGTGGCCAGGGGCTTCTTCATGATGTCCCAGACCAGCAGCTTGTGGTACGCCCGCACGGGCAGCGCCTTGTCGTTGTCGACGCCGAACGCGCACTTCAGCCACCAGTACGGGGAGTGCAGGGCGTGGGCGTGGTGGGTGCCGTACGGCTTCAGGCCCGCCTCGCGGATCTTGGCGAGCAGTTCGTCCGCCTTGTAGATGCGGATGTGGCCGCCCTCGACCTCGTGGTAGGCGTCGGACAGCGCCCAGCAGACCTTCTCGGGGCCGTAGCGGGGGACGGTGACGGCGATACGACCGCCGGGCCTGAGCACCCGCACCATCTCCGCCAGCACGCCCTTGTCGTCGGGGATGTGCTCCATGACCTCGGAGATGATGACGACGTCGAAGGACTCGTCGGGGAAGGGCAGCGCGAGGGCGTCGCCCTCCATCGCCGTGGCGGTCGCGCCCTCCGGGGCCTCCCCGGCCTCCTTCATCGCCGCGAACCACTTGGCGACCTCGCGGATCTCCTCGCCGTTCTGGTCGAGGGCCACGACCTGGGCGCCGCGCCGGTAGCACTCGAAGGCGTGCCGGCCCGCTCCGCAGCCGAGATCCAGGACACGGTCCCCCGGGGCGAGGGGGAACCGGGAGAAGTCGACGGTCAGCACGTGGCCCTGCTTTCGGGATAGACGCCGGTGTCACTTGTGGGGGTGGCGGACTCGACGGTGGGAGTGGCCGACTCCACGGCACTTGTCGGAGTGGGGCCCTGGGCGATCGCCTCGCGGTAGCGGGCCACCGTGCCCTCGGCGGCCTTGGCCCAGGTGAAACGCCGGAGCACCCGTTCGCGCCCGGCGTGGCCGAGCCGCTGCCGTAGCTCCGGGTCGCCCAGCAGCCGACCGATCGCGGCGGCCAGGGCGCCCGCGTCGCCGGGGCGGACCGCGAGGCAGGTCTCGCCGTCGGGTCCGGCGACCTCGGGGATGGCCCCGCCGGTGGTGGCGACCAGGGGCGTACCGGTGGCCATGGCCTCGGCGGCGGGCAGGGAGAACCCCTCGTACAGCGAGGGCACGCAGGAGATCTCGGCCGAGCGGACCAGGTCGACCAGTTCGGCGTCGGAGATGCCCTTGACGAACTCGACGGCGCCTTCGAGGCCGTACCGTTCGATGGCCTGGGCGACGGGCCCGTCCTCGGCGCGCTTGCCGACGACGACCAGATGGGCCGCCGGGTGCTCGGTGCGCACCTTCGCGAGCGCCTCGACGAGGAAGACGAGCCCCTTCAGGGGAACGTCCGCGCTGGAGGTGGTGACGATCCGGCCGGGTATTCGCGCCACGGACGGGTCCGGGGCGAAGAGGTCGGTGTCGGCGCCGATGTGCACGACGTGGATACGGTCGTCGCGTACGCCGAGGTGGTCGACGATCTCCTGGCGGGAGGTGCCGGAGACGGTGAGCACGGACGGCAGCCGCCGGGCGACCCGCTTCTGCATACGTGTGAAGGCGTACCAGCGCCGCACGGACATCCGCCGCTGCCACCCCTCGGCGGCGTCGAGCTCCAACTGCCGGTCGACGGTGATGGGGTGGTGGATGGTGGTGACGAGGGGCGCGCCCACATCGCCCAGCAGCCCGTACCCGAGGGTCTGGTTGTCGTGCACGACGTCGAACTCCCCGCGCCGGGCGCGCAGATGACGCCGGGCGCGGAGCGAGAAGGTGAGCGGCTCCGGGAAACCGCCGGTCCACATCGTCGCCACTTCGAGGGCGTCGATCCAGTCGCGGTACTCGTCGCGCCCGGGGGTGCGGAAGGGGTCGGGCTGGCGGTACAGGTCCAGGCTGGGCAGCTCGGTGAGGGAGAGCCGGTCGCCGTATCCCTCGCCCTCGTCGAGCACCGGGTACGGCTGGGAGCCGATCACCTCGACCCGGTGGCCGAGGCGCGCGAGCTCGCGCGAGAGATGCCGTACGTAGACGCCCTGGCCCCCGCAGAACGGGTTCCCTTTATAGGTGAGGAGCGCGATGTCGAGCGGTCGCCCGCCGTCCGCAGCGAGGTCATGCCGGGACCCCGCCTGACTGGCCTCAGCGGTCACTCCTGGCCCCCTTCTCACTGCGATTTCCCGTGAGATTACGACGAGACGGTAATCTAGAACAAGTTTCAGAGTTGATCGTTCGGGAGGCTCTGAATCTACCGGCTGGTAGAACCGCTGTGAGAGGTGGATCAGGTGATTCACGCCACGGCACACGCCCTGGCATGCTGTCTGACCGCGTACCCTCACCGACCGTCACGGAACGAGACCCATGCCTGCGGAAGTCAAGGTGGAAGCCAGTAGCGCCGGTAGCCCACGCCAGGCCGGCCCACGACCGGACCCGCGGCCGGACTCTCCGCCCCTCACGGAGCGGCAGGAGGCCCGCCGGCGGCGCATCCTGCACGCGAGTGCGCAGCTGGCCAGCCGGGGCGGTTTCGACGCCGTACAGATGCGCGAGGTGGCCGAGTCCTCCCAGGTGGCCCTGGGCACTCTCTACCGCTACTTCCCGTCCAAGATCCATCTCCTGGTCGCGACGATGCAGGACCAGCTGGCCCATATGCACGGCACGCTCCGCAAGAAGCCGCCGACGGGCGAGACGGCGGCGGAACGGGTCGCCGAAACCCTGATGCGGGCCTTCCGGGCCCTCCAGCGCGAGCCCCACCTCGCCGACGCCATGGTCCGCGCCCTCACCTTCGCCGACCGCAGCGTCAGCCCCGAGGTCGACCAGGTCTCCCACCAGACCACCGCGATCATCCTGGACGCGATGGGCTTGGAGAACCCCACGCCCGAACAGCTCTCAGCGGTCCGCGTGATCGAACACACCTGGCACTCGGCCCTGATCACCTGGCTCTCGGGCCGCGCCTCCATCGCCCAGGTGAAGATCGACATCGAGACGGTGTGCCGGTTGATCGACCTGACGGCGCCCGAGGGCGCGGGTTCGTAGTCCCCCGGCAGGGGCATCACCGGCCCCGCCGGCGGCGCAGGACGCCGAACCACCGGCGATACCCGCAGGTCAGGCCGTGCTCTTCGGAGACATCCGCCGAACCGTACCGAAGGGGCTGGGAGTTGGCCGCGCCCCACAGCGCACCGCTCCTCGTGCCCGGCCGCCCCGGCGCCGGCAAGTCCCCCCATCCGAGGCCCCGCCCCGGACATCGACCCAACATACAGAAACGACCTACGAGACGGGTTCCCTGCGCCGGCATTACCCGGATCAGGTACTGGGGGTCGCCATCAGGCCCAACTACTGCCTTCTGGCCTCTCAGCCCTACCGTCGACGTCGGCACCAGCGGAGATCCTGCCTCTCGCCAATGTCGGCTACTCCGGTCGGGCTCCCTCACTCGCCTCGTAGGTCTATCTACAGAATAGAACACCTGAATACGGACGCAACCCCTGAAGATGGATTTTTTACCCACAAAGGTAAAGAAAGACAAAGAAGGGCAAACCTGCACCCTAGCCGCTGAAGGGATCTTCCAGCGCCGGGACGCACGGAGACAGCAGCGGCTCCGTGTGCCAGGTGACCGCGCCCCGGGCGAGCCTGAGGACGCGCACGTCGTTCTCATGGCCCGGGTCCTCGTCGTCGCGGACATGGAGGAGCCCGTAGGAGCCGGGGGCGACCGCCGCCACATGCTCGAACAGACCGACGACATCCGGTGACGAGCGGTGATTGGAATGGCCTCCCAAGTGGATGAAGGGCTCGCCGTTCATCCACCGGAGATCGAGGAGGTATGGGCTGGCCATCTCGTCGATACAAGCCCGTAGCTCCTCGACGATCTCCCCCAGTCGGCCCTCGTCGTCGTCACCGACCGCGGTTTCCCTGACCGTGATCCACCCGTGGTACTCGAACACACCTCGATGCTAGGTGCTGTCGCGGGTCGTCCGACGATCCGTTCGGAGCCTCGTCCGGCCCCTCCCCCTGGCCCCGTGGAGTGCCTACGCTTCATGGAACGGCTGTGCCGTCGCCAGCGCTCCTCGGGCTCGCGGATGAGGTGACCGGTAGTGGAAGATCGTTCAGGCAGCAGTGGGCCGGACCAGGATGAGATCGCGGAGCTGCGGGCTCGGGCCGATGCCGGGGATCGGAACGCGGCAGGGCGGTTGGGGGAACTGCTGGCCAAGCACGGCGACCGGGAAGGCGCTCTGCGGGTATGGGCCCGAGCCCATGGCGACACTTCGCCCACGACGAGGCGGTTGGCCGATCTGCTGGCCGAGCGCGGCGACTTGGCGGGCGCGGTGGAGGTGTGGACGTTTTCGGACGCGGTGCGGCAGAACCCGGCCGGTTTCCACGCGGAGTACCTGAACACCCTGAATGCCTGTGACCGTTTGGACGAGGACGATCCCGAGGATTGGGCCTTCATCGAGGGCGAGGAGTTGGCCAGGCTGCTGGCCGAGGGAGGGTGACGGGGCTGCGATCGCGGAGTCGCGGTCGCCTCGGTCGGATCGGCGAAGGCCCTGATTCCGGCGTGCCTCCGGCCCTGCCGCGCATCGTCAGTTGGTGGTGTGGTCCAGGATCGCGGCGGCGAGCGGCGCGTGCACCTCAGGGGGGAGCGCGTGCCCCATGCCGGGGATCTCGACGATGCGTGCGCCCTGGATCGCCTGGGCGAGGTGGTGGGGATGCGGCGGCGGGGTGACCGGTTCGGCGGGAGCGGAGACGACGAGGGTGGGCACCGTGGTCCGGGCGAGCTGCTCGGTGCGAAGCAGGCCGGAGGCGTCGGCGCGGGCGTGCGCGGTGCTGGTGGCGTGGTGCCCCGTGTGCTCGATGATCTTCCGCTCCAGGGCGCGGGCGTACTCGGCGTCGAAGGGAAGCTGATCGCCGCCGAGGACCCGCCAGTGCTCGACCCGCCGCTCCACCTCCGCTTCCAAGCCGAGGTCCACCACGGGACGGGACCACATCTCCAGCAGACGGGGCGCGACACCGGGGAGTTCCTCGGGCGGGATCCGGGTTCCGTCCGGCTGGACGTACGGGGCGGCACTGAGCGCGTGCGCGCCGATCAGGGTCGCGCTGAGCAGCCGGTCGGGATGGTCGGCGACGAGGAGTTGCGCGAGCATGCCGCCCAGCGACATGCCCACTATGTGGGCGCGTTCGACACCGAGGCCGTCCAGCACCGCGAGGGCGTCCTCCGCGAGGTCACTGAGGGGATAGGGCCGCTGGTCGAACGCCCAGGTGGAGCGACCGGTGTCGCGATGGTCGTAGCGGATCACACGATGGCGTGAGGCGAGCATGTCGACCAGTTCGTCCGGCCAGCCGAGGCCCGACGCCTGCGCGCCCATGATCAGCAGCAACGGAGACGCGTCGGCCGCGCCACGGTCTTCGACCCAGAGGCGTACGCCGGGCGCTGCGTCGATGAAGCGTTCCATGAGGCTCCTCCTGCATAGGACTGCATAGGACAAATGCGAGACGAGACGTATCGTATCGCACGTTTCCTGCAAGACGACGATCGGCGGCCTGCGGGAATGACTCCCGGGCTTCCGGCCGCGCCGCCGGGCGCTCCCGATCTCCCTCGAACCTCCAGCGAAGGCGCAGGTCAGACCGTACGCTTTGGGGACGTTCACCGAACTTCACCGAACTGCGCCGAAGGAGACGGGAGTTGTCCGTGCCATCCGGGGGTCCTGTCGCGGACTTCTGCGCGGAGCTGGGGCGTCTGGTGCGTGTGTGCCAGGTGAATCAGGGGGAGATCGCCAGGGCGCTCGGCAGAAGTCCCTCGTCGGTGTCGGAGCTGCTGAGCGGACGGCGCCGGAGGCCTCCGGAGTGGGACGTCGTACGGTCGATCGTCGGACTGTGCGCCGAGCGGAACGGGCGCGAGGCACCGCCGCCCGCGGGGATGCGGCTCGACGTGGCGTGGTGGCGGGGGCGGTACGGGGAGCTGGAGCGGGCCGTCGAGACGGCGCGCACGCGGGTTCGCCGGGCAACACCTGCCGAAGGAGTACCTATCGAAGGGGTGCCTATCGGAGGAGCGCCCGCTGAGGGGATGCCTGTCGGCTGGATGCCTCCGCTGCACGACCAGGGACTCGCCCTCAACGCGAATGACGTCGTCCGGATGAGTGTCGACGAGGCGGTGGTCCTGCTGGCGGCAGGGCGAACGCGCCTCGCGAACGCCGTGGACGGGCTCATCGGGCCGCTGTACGGGGAGCAGGGTTCGCCCGGCGCTCTGGATGCCCTGCTGGAGAGTTTCCCGGAGCGGGTGCGGGCGGCGCACGGTGTGATGCGCTCCGCGTTGCTGGAGGCGGCGCGGATCGTGCTGGTGGCGACGGCCGTGGTCGAGTGCGGGACCCTGAACGAGACCGTCGACGATCGATACTCGGCGTTCAACCTGATCCAGCAGGTGGTCAACGGCGCGACGCGAGCGGGTGGACGGACGACGGAGGATGCTCGCCCTGCGGATCCACCGCTGCTGGCGGGCGTTCGGAACACCTTCCCCTCACGCACACACGAGGTGCTCCTCGACGAGTACTTCCGGCTGGCGTCGCCCATTGCCGTCGCCTGTCCCGAGTTCGCGCTGACGGCCGGTCTGTCCCGCACCGTCGAAGGCAACGCCCTCGAAGGCGACGCCCTCGAAGGCGACGCCCTCCAGGGCAACGCCATTGGCGGCAGGAGCGGGGTCGGGCTGTCCGGCCTGGGAGCCATGCTCGCGGACTTCGCGGGCCGGGACGAACGTTCCCGTGCGGCTCGCACCCAGCTGAACAGCCCCATCTCGTCGCTCGACCCCCGTGGCCCCCGGCTGCCGAGCCTGGCGGAGGGATACGTCAACCCCCGCTTCCGATTGACCGAGGCGTACACGGTCGCCCGCCTCGACCTCGACCACCACGTCGCCTCGGACAAGTGGTGGGCGGAGCAACCGGTGTACGACACCATCGAGGAGTTCTTCGCCGCCCACCTCCTCAGCGCCTCCGCCCTGCTGGCCCCGCTCGTCGTACTCGGCCACCCGGGCGCCGGCAAGTCACTGCTCACCAGACTGCTGGCCGCACGGCTACCGGCTGACGAGTTCCGTCCGCTCCGGGTGGAGCTGCGGCACACTCCGGCGGAGGCCGACCTGGAGGAGCAACTGGAACACGGCCTGCGGCAGGCCACGGGCCGAAAGATGAGTTGGCCGGAGTGGTACGGGTCACAGCCCGGGACAATCCCGGTCGTCCTGCTGGACGGCTTCGACGAACTGCTCCAAGCGGGTGCCCAACGACTCGGCTCCTATCGGCAGTGGACGTATCTGACCGACCTGGAGAGCTTCCAGCACCGTGAGGCGGAGCAGGGTCGCCCGCTGATCGTGGTGGTGACGAGCCGCACGGTGGTCGCCGACCGCGCCGCGATCCCCACGGAGAGCCAGGTCCTGCGTCTGGAGCCGTTCGCGGAGCCGGAGATCGACCGGTGGCTCTCGATCTGGAACCGGACGAACGGGACCTACCTGAAACAGCACGGTCTCCGCCCACTGACCGCTGAACCTGTGATCCGACATCACCATGAACTCGCGGCCCAACCACTGCTGCTGCTCATGCTCGCGCTGTACGACGCGGTAGACAACGCGCTCCACCGGCTCGACGACGAGAACATCAGCCGTACTCAGCTGTACGACCGTCTGCTCAGGGAGTTCGTCCAGCGTCAGGTCGTCAAGGACGGATCGCGCCCTCCGTCCGAGCAGCGGGCCGCGGTCGACCGGGAACTCCACCGCCTCTCGGTGATCGCCCTCGGCATGTTCCACCGCGGGGCCCAGGCCATCAGCGGGGAGGAGGCGGACCGCGATCTGGCGGCCCTGAGGAACACGGAGCCGCACGGGCCGCAGGACTGTCGGGAGCCGCAGGAACCGCCCCGGGGGATCGGTTCTTCCAAGACGCTCTTCGGACGGTTCTTCTTCATGCACGAGGCACAGGCCGTCGTCACCGAGGAACGGCTGCGCAGCTACGAGTTCATCCACGCGACGTTCGGCGAGCATCTCGCCGCGCGGCTGATCGTGCGAGCCCTGGAGCGGCTGGTGAAGTCGGCCGGTTCGGGACAAGGTCCTGTGGACGACGGTGAGTTGTACGCCCTGCTGTCCTTCGCCCCGCTCACGGACCGGGCGCAGCTCGTCCAGAACCTCCGGGAGATGCTGGCGGCCTGGACGGATCCAGTGACACGGGATGACCTGCCGGACCTGCTGGCCGAGTTGTTCGAGGACGCCGTGTGGGAGACCCCGCACCGCACCGACCTCGGACACGCGCCGACACGGCTGACGAGGACCTACCGTGACACGGTCTACAACGTCAACCTGCTGCTGATCGCGGTGTTGGCGGCCGGTGAGGTGCACGCGTCCGAGTTCCTGAGAACCGATGATGTGATCGACACCTGGCGACGGCACAGCAAGTTGTGGCAGTCGCAGCTGTCCGCGAGCTCTTGGGAGTTGTTGTCGTCCACCCTCGGCCCGCACCGCCGTTGGCGGCCCGGGCCGTCCAGCGAGGACGACCGCTTGCCCGAGTTGGTGATTCGCGCCCACAGCGAGCCGCTCGGCCGGCATGAACTCAGCTGGCCCCTCGGCCACTGGGAGTCGGCACCGAATGATCCGGCTGGGGCCGCGAGACACTACTGGTCGTCCGGCAAGCAGGATGCCCTGGACATGGTGTGGCGCGTGATGTTCACGGCAGACCGCGACGCCGAACTCCTCCTGCACATGGCCGATCCGCTGATCGACAGGCTGCCCAGCGCACTGGGGACGCTCCTGAGCGACGGCGACGGACATGTGCACTCGGCGGCACAGTCGCTCATCGCCCTGCTCACCGCGAAGCCGAATCGTGGAGAGAGACTGCATCTGCTCTACGTCAGGTGTCTGGACGTCATCAACCAACTGTCGAACGACGACATACCCCCCGCCTTCGGACTCGTCTGCCGTCAACTGGTCCATGACGTCCCCCTGTTGCCGGACTCAGCGCTCGCCGCTGTACTACGCCGGCTCATGGATTACCGCATGACCCGCCGCAGTGCCCCGGTCCGGCAGGCCCTGCGCGAATGCATACGTCAGGCACTGGGGCGGAACGAGCAACTGGACGTCGTCCTCGGCAGGGTTTGCAGCGAGTTCGACCTCCACGCGTGGAGCTCATCCGAGCCGGACGACCTGCTGAGGTTGGCGTGGACAGGCTCTTCCAGCAGTGCGTGGAAGTGGTCCGCCCAGGCGTACCACCATTTCGAGGAGCGCGACTTCAACGAGATCCTCGCGGCACACGACCCCAGGGAAGCCGCCGCCCGCCACCCCTCAACCGTCATCGACCTCCTCCGCCTCGCCGCCGATCTCGGCCTCGACGACTGGCTGGCCACCCACGCGGAGTCATTCCTCCAGGCCCTCCCGCCCAACGCGTTCGGCCTCCTCCGCCCCTCCGACCTCATCTACCTCCGCAGCGCCCTGCCACCCGGCACATATGCCGCCGAGTTCGCGGAAGTGGAGCGGATCTGGCGCCGAGACGGAGCGCCGCCGGACTCCGCGCCCACGGACTCCGTGCCCATGGACTTCTAGCCCACCGGCTCCAGCCCGCTCCAGCTCCGTCCGATCGCCGTCTCCCCCGCCCAGCGGTCCAGCAGGTGGCGGGCCTCGTCCTCCGGGGCCGCCAGTGAGACGCGTTGGGCGCCCGCGTGGACGCCGCGTTCCTTGTGGATCGTGCCCTCGCTGCAGCAGGCGCAGTAGGTCTGGACGCTGCTGGCGGGTTCGGCGCCGAAGCCGTGGTCGGTGAAGAGCCCCAGCAGAGCCTCCAGGTCCGAGCGCTCGGTGGCGGCGACCGTCACCGAGAGGGTCGGGAGGTCGGAGGGCTCGAAGAGGAGGAGTTCGTCGAAGACGGGGTAGGGCGTGCCGTCCACGACGCGTTCGCCCTTGGGTTCGCCGTCGTGGACGACTATCTCGCCGTAGCGGCGTCCGCTGGTCACGGGTACGTTCACCACGCGTCCACGTGTCGGGCAGAGGCGTTCGATCCAGACGACCTCGCGTGCGCCGTCGGTGTCCAGGCGGACGCAGGCGTTGCCGAAGCGGCCGTTGATCTCGCCCTCCCCGGCCGGGAGCTCTATGCCGAAGCCGGCCCAGGCGTCGCGGGCCGTGGGCCAGTCGCGGCGGATCGTGGCGGCGATGCCCAGGTTCCAGTACGCGGGGTCGCCCTCCCCGCGAGGGGCGCGGGCCGCCGCCTGGACGCCGAGTTCGTACGCCTTCTCCCAGTTGCGCAGGAACTTGTGGCCGAGCGCGGCGTCGTACCACCAGTCCGCGCTCGACCTCAGGTCCGGGTAATGGGCGAGTACCTGTTCGTAGAGGTCGGCGGCGCGCTGCCACTCCTCGGCGTCCCAGGCCTGGCGCGCCTGCTCGATCAACTGCTTGGCTTCCGACTTGCGCACGCTTCCCCTGTACCGATGTCCCGTTGTAGCGCCACCGGGGCCGGTTCGCGTCCCGGCCCCGACAGTTTCTCCGACGATCGCAGGAGCGTACGCCCCTACTCCTCCGGCGGGAACACCGGCTCCCCGCTGCCCAGCAGGGTGATCGCGATCGCCTCCACCGGGCAGCCCTCGGCGGCGTTCAGGATGCGTTCGTTGGCGTCGGTCTCCTGCTCGGTGGGGTGGGACTGCATGGCGGAGTCGAGGCGGAAGGCGTCCGGGGCGTGGTGCGTGCACTGGGCGGAGCCGATGCAGACGGAACGGTCGACCTCCAGGTGCCAGCGATCACCCATGCCCTACGCCTTCCCGGCACCGGTGGCCGAGCCTGCCTCTCCGGTGCCCGCCGTCGGCGCCTCGTACCCCGGCGGCAGATGGATCATCTTGTGCTCCAGGAACTCGCCGTACCCCTCGGGACCGAACTCCCGCCCCAGCCCGGAGTTCTTGTAGCCGCCGAAGGGGCCGAGCATGTCGAGGCTGAAGGTGTTGACGGAGTAGGTGCCGGTGCGGACCTGGCGGGCCATGTCGATGCCGTGCTCGGTGTCGGCGGTCCAGACGCTGCCGCTCAGCCCGTAGTCGGAGTCGTTGGCGATCCGCACCGCCTCCTCCTCGTCGCCGTAGGGGATGAGGCAGATCACCGGGCCGAAGATCTCCTCGCGGGCGATGCGCATGGAGTTGTCGACGTCGCCGAAGAGGGTCGGCTCGACGTACCAGCCGTGGTCGAGGCCGGCGGGACGGCCGCCGCCGGTGAGGATCTTGGCGCCCTCCTCCTGGCCGATCCGTATGTAGTCGAGGCTGCGGCGCTGCTGGCGCTGGGCGACCAGGGGGCCGAGTTCGGTGGCCGGGTCGAGCGGGTCGCCGATCTTCAGCGCGCTCGCCGCCGCGGCGAAGGCCTCGGCGAACTCGTCGTAGCGGGAACGGGGGATCAGGATGCGGGTCTGGGCCACACACGCCTGGCCGTTGACCATCCAGGCGAAGGGGGCGATGCCGGCGACCGCCGTCTGCGCGTCCGCGTCCGGCAGGATCACCGCCGCCGACTTGCCGCCCAACTCCAGGGTGACGCGGGTGAGGTTGCGCGCGGCGACCTCCATGACCCGCTTGCCCGCGGCCACCGAGCCGGTGAAGGAGACCTTGTCGACGCCCGGGTGCCCGACCAGGTACTCGCTGACCTCCCGGTCGGCGGGAAGAATGGAGAGTACCCCCTCGGGCAGGCCCGCCTCCGCCGCGATCTCCGCCAGCAGGTAGGCGTCCAGGGGGGTTTCGGGCGAGACCTTCAGGATCGCCGGGCAGCCCGCGAGCAGCGCCGGGGCGAGTTTGGCGGCGGCCGTGAACTGCGGCACGTTCCATGGGACGACCGCCGCGACCACCCCGACCGGCTCGCGCCGCACGAGGATCTTCCCGAGCACGCCGTCACGCCGTTCCTCGTACGTGAATCCGCGCGCCGTCGTGATCGCCGCGTCCCACACCATCAGCGAGGCGAGCGCCTGCACCATCACGCTGGAGGTGTACGGGGTGCCGTTCTGCGCGCTGATGAGGCGGGCGAAGTCCTCGTGGCGGACGGCGAACGCGTCCTTGATGCGGGTGACGACGGCGATCCGCTCGTCGAGGGTCGTCCGGGGCCAGGGCCCGCTGTCGAACGCCCGCCGCGCGGCGGCCACGGCCCGGTCGACGTCCGCCCGTGACGCGTGCGGTACGCGGCCGATGACCTCGCCCGTGTGCGGCGAGACCACCTCGATGACGTCCGCGCCCAGGGGGTCGGTCAACTCCCCGCCGATGAACAGCTGTCCGTGTTCCACGAGCTCGGTCATGGCCGACTGCCTCCCCGGGGACGTTCACTTCCGCTGACGGTCCATCAGATTCGGTGGCTACGGGAACTGATACCAGTTCCCGTTGGAGGAGTCCACGGACGTCGCACACAACGCTCCACCCGGCTCGACGCCTGAGTGAAACCAGTTCTAGTTATAGTGAGGGAAGCCGGAGTGCCGACGACCTACGACCTACGACAGGGGAACAGGGGAGCCGATGGGCAAGGTGGCCGATCATGGCGGGGGCGTACGGTCGATCGAGGTCCCCATCCCGGACAACCCGCTCGGCCACACCCTCGTCTATGTCGTCGACACCGACCGCGGACCGGTGTTGATCGACACCGGCTGGGACGACCCGGGGTCGTGGGACACCCTCGTCGCGGGGCTGACGGCGTGCGGTACGTCGGTCGCGGAGATCCACGGGGTGGTGATCACCCACCACCACCCCGACCACCACGGTCTGTCGGGGGCGGTGCGCGAGGCGTCGGGGGCGTGGATCGCGATGCACGCGGCGGACACCGCGATCGTACGGCGCACCCGGGGCACCGGCCCCGAGCGCTGGTTCACGTATATGACGGCCAAGCTCACAGCAGCGGGCGCCCCGGAGTCGCACCTGGCCCCCCTGCGCAACCCCGAGCGCCCCCGCGCGCTGCCCGGCTTCTCCCCCGCGCTGCCCGACCGCGAGATCGTCCCCGGCGAACTCCTCGACCTCCCCGGCCGCCGCCTCCGCGCGATCTGGACCCCGGGCCACACGCCCGGCCATGTCTGTCTCCACCTGGAGGAGACCCACCCGGCCCAACTCCCGGGCCATGGCCGCCTCTTCTCCGGCGACCACCTCCTCCCCGAGATCACCCCGCACATCGGCCTGTACGAGGACCCCGACGACGCCACTGTTACCGATCCCCTCGGCGACTACCTCGACTCCCTGGAACGCGTCGGCCGCCTGGCCCCCGCCGAAGTCCTCCCGGCCCACCAGCACACCTTCACCGACGCGGCCACCCGCGTACGCGAGCTCCTGACCCACCACGAGTCCCGCCTCACCGACCTCCTCACCCTCCTCGCCACCCCCCTCACCCCCTGGCAACTGGCCGAACGCATGGAGTGGAACCGCCCCTGGCCCCACATCCCCTTCACCTCCCGCAACATCGCCGTCTCGGAGGCCGAGGCCCACCTCCGCCGCCTGGTGAAACTGGGCCGCGCGGAGGCGATACCGGGGAGCGATCCGGTGACGTACATGGCGGTGTGACGCGCGGGGCCATCCATCAACCGGACGCGGTCAGCCATCAACCGGATTACGCCCCCGGTGTACGGATCGACGCCCCGCCGAGCGCGCGGATCAACTCCTCGGCCCTGCCCAAAAGTTGGATCTCGACCCCGGTCATCGTCGGGTTGGCGGCCCGGCGGGATCGTGCCTCCCTCAGCCCCTCCTCCGTCAGGGCGGGGGCTGCCGTCGGGTGATTCAGGAGGGCGGCGAGGGTGTTGTGGGCCAGGCCCGCGCGGGGGTCGTCGTCCGCCACGGCGACCTGGGCGAGGATCACAGCGGACATGCCCCAGTCGAGGCCCGGCGGGCCCTCCTCGGTGTTGGACCAGTCGATGACCATGGGGCCCCGCGGGGTGAGGATGACGTTTTCCGGGTGCAGGTCGAGGTGGAGGACTCGGGCCTCCGGGGCCGTCGAGCGGCGGGGCGGGATGGCGTGGAGGTCGTGGAGGAGGAGGGCCAGAATGGCGCCGGCCTCTGCCTGGGTGAGGGTGCCCTCCGCGATGGCCTCCACCAGGGTCGGGCCCGCGAGGCGCTGCAGGATCAGGTCCGTGCGAGTCGCCGCGCGTACGCGTGGGACGGGGTAGCCGTGACCGCGCACATGCTCCATGACCTCCGCCTCGGCGACCGCGTCGCCCCAGCCGTCGCGGTAGCGCCGCAGCACCCAGGCCCCGTCACCCGTCCCGCCGTCGATGTCGTACTCGTACTCGTACACATCCGCCGTACGCCCGGCCCCGAGCAGTCTCCCCGTTCCCATGGGCCGAACCTACCGTCGTGCGCGCCGTCACATTCGCAGGGCTCAGGCCATCACTCGCACGCGATGCGCCCCCAACTCTCTGTTGGCCGAGTCGTGAACCACCCCACAGGACCCAGATCACATACGAGGTGAGGTCGTAGATCGAATGGGGTGGCATGGGCACGACATAAGGGCTTCTGACCTGCGCTTTGAGAGCCACGTCACAGAAGGGATCTCGGTGGCCAATACGGCCACAACTAGCAAAAGGGGTCATTGCGGATGCCTGTCGTGGCTGTTTCTCTGGATGAGTCGCACGGCGCCGACGAGCCCCCACGGGCCGCGGCGCCGACGTACGCCCCCACCCCACATCCCGTGGTGAAGGCATGCCCGCGACGGTCGTATCCCCGAAGAAAGGTTCTCCGTGGCTCTCTCCCTTCTCCGCCGCATCGCCTCCCCGAAGAAGGCCCTCACCGGTGCCGCCGTGGCCGCCTCCGTCGGCGCTCTGCTCGGCGCCGCGCCCGCCCACGCCGCGTCGGATGCCTCTGAGACTCAGGCGACCGCGAAGAAGATGATCGCGAACTCGGCCCAGTACGACTGCTTCGCCAAGATCGTCGACCACGAGAGCGACTGGAACATCAACGCGACGAACTCGTCCTCCGGTGCCTACGGTCTGGTCCAGGCGCTCCCCGGTTCGAAGATGGCTTCCGCCGGTTCCGACTGGAAGACCAACCCCGCCACCCAGATCAAGTGGGGCCTGGACTACATGAACGACCGCTACGGCAGCCCGTGCGGCGCCTGGAACTTCTGGCAGGCCCACAACTGGTACTGATCAGCGATGCGTATCGATCAGCACCGCAGCGCACCTCGCAGCAGCTGAGCTGAAGG
>NZ_AEJC01000358.1 GCF_000317595.1 Streptomyces ipomoeae 91-03
TCGCCAGCCGCTGAAAGGCCGCTCCCCAAGGGGCCCTGCTCTGTTCTTGGAGCAGGGCCTCGCCGTCTGCGCTGAGCACGGCCTGCTGGTGTCCTGGGGCAATGTGATCGGGCCGTTGGCGGTCGGCCCCACCCCTGGCAGTCACTTGGCGGCGCGACTGACTCTTATAACTTGCTTGCCGGGTACCGAAAGCGTAGACGATGCGAGGGGGGCCCGTTGAGTTTTACGCGTCATCAGCCGCCCTGACCTTGCGGGGATCAGGAGGCATGGAACAGCCCCTCCCCCGAGTCGACACGCTGCCCGAGCCCGAGGGTGCCCGAGGAACGCGGGCAGTTGCTGCACCCGCAGGCCCCGTCTCCGCCGCACGCGCAGCCACCGCCCCCTGCCGTATCGGGTATCGGCCTATTTCCTGCCGCGCAAGTTCCGCGCTGCTGCTCGGTCGAGCCCGGTCGTCGGTCGGCGGGTTTTCGTCGTGAGCCGTTTGATGTCGCGGCCGAGTTGTTCATGGCGTGTCTTGGCGTATTCGGTGTACTGCTGTCGCAGGTAGGCGGGCAGGTCGGCCGGTGGTGGGGCCTGGGCGGAGCCGGTGATGGTCGCGACGATCTCGCCGATGGTCCATGCCTTCCTGGCCTTGCTCCAAAGGCTCATGCGGCCACCGCCAGACCGGCGCCACCGTCGGGCTCGCCGCCGTCGTCACCCTTGCCCGGACTGTCCGGGTCCGGGCCGTCGTCGATCCATCGGGCCGCTTGGGCGAGCGCCAGGTCCAGGGTGTCCAGGGACAGCCGTGGTGCGGGCAGCGGACCGCCGTAACCGCAGTGCTGGTGGATCGAGCGGGCGTACCGGACGGCCTTGTCCTGAACGCTCTCGACGACCATGCGGGTCGCTTCGGTGCGTATGCGCGCGCAGTCACGG
>NZ_AEJC01000359.1 GCF_000317595.1 Streptomyces ipomoeae 91-03
GTGGACACCTGCCTCGAACTGGGCCCGGGCGAGGTCCTGACCCGGATGATCGACGAGTACCCGGCCGCCGACGGCAGAGCCCCGGCCGTGCTCTCCCTGACCCGGGACCAGGGGGCGCTGCTGGGCTCGTGAAAGGCGTTCCCGGTGCCGCTCACCGCCGACGTACGCTGAAGCTCCGCGCCCGGTCCCCACTCCCCGACCGATCCGCCGAGGAGCCTTGTGAGCACCACTGAGAGCAGAACCGAGCAGCAGCAGCCCACCTGGCGGCTGCTGCTCGGCTATGTACGGCCCCACCGTTGGGCACTGTCGCTGGGCGCGCTGCTGTCCCTGGTCACCGGAGGCACCGGGCTGGCGCTGCCGCTGGTGGCACGGGAGTTGATCGACGACCTGTCGCACGACCGGGCCATCACCTGGGCCTTGCTGCTGATGTCGGCGCTGGTGATCGGCAACGCGGTGGTGGGGGCGCTGGGTTCGTATGTGCTGCGGCGCACGGCCGAGTCCGTGGTGCTCGGCGCGCGGCGCACCCTGTCGTCGTATCTGCTGCGGCTGCGGATATCGGCGGTGGACCGCAGCGAGCCGGGCGATCTGATGGCACGGATCACCTCGGACACGACGCTGTTGCGCGAGGTCGCCACCGACACGCTCGTGGGCCTCGGCACGGGCGGACTCACACTGGTCGCGACGGTGGTGCTGATGGGTCTGGTGGACCCGGTGCTGCTGGCCGTCACGCTGGGGGTGATCGTGGGGGCGGGCACGGTGTTCGGGGTGATCGTGCCCCGTATCAACCGGGCGAGCCGCGCGGCGCAGGACGCGGTCGGCGCGATGGGCGCCTCGCTGGAGCGGACCCTCGGCGCGCTGCGCACGATCAAGGCGTCCGGTGCCGAGCACCGCGAGGAGGAGACGATCCACGCGGCGGCCACCGAGTCATGGCGGCAGAGCGTACGGGCTGCCAAGTGGTCGGCCGCCGCGGGCAACACGGCGGGCCTCGCGATGCAGATCGCGTTCATCACCGTGCTGGCGGTGGGTGGTGCCCGGGTCGCGACCGGCGCGATCGACGTGGGCACCCTGGTCGCGTTCCTGCTGTACATCTTCTACTTGATGTCGCCGATCCAGCAGGTCGTGGGCGCGATCACCCAGTACCAGACCGGGTCCGCCGCGCTCACCCGCATCCAGGAGGCGCTGAGCCTGCCGGCCGAACCGGTCGCCCGGCCCGCGCCGCTGCCGGCGCCGGACGCGGAGCCCGCCGCGCTGGCCTTCACCGACGTCCGCTTCCGTTACGCCGACGACCTGCCGTACGTCCACCATGGGGTGACCTTCGAGGTGCCGGCCCGGGGCATGACCGCGTTCGTGGGGCCCTCGGGCGCGGGCAAGACCACGGTCTTCTCGCTGATCGAGCGGTTCTACGACCCCGAGGCGGGCGTCATCACCGTCGACGGCCGCGATGTCACCGAGTGGGACCTGCCCCGACTTCGGTCCGCGATCGGCTATGTGGAGCAGGACGCGCCCGTGCTGTCCGGCTCCCTGCGCGACAATCTGCTGCTGGGCAACCCGAAGGCCGACGAGGGCGACCTGGTGCGGGTGCTGAAGACGACCCGGCTCGACGGTCTGGTCGTCAAGCTCCCCCAGGGGTTGGACACTCTGGTCGGCCACCGGGGCACCAAGCTCTCCGGTGGTGAGCGCCAGCGGGTCGCCATCGCCCGGGCCCTGCTGCGCCGGCCGCGGCTGCTGCTGCTCGACGAGGCGACCAGTCAGCTGGACGCGGTGAACGAGGCGGCGCTGCGCGACACGGTCGCCGATGTGGCGCGTACGACCACGGTGCTGGTCGTCGCCCACCGGCTGTCCACGGTGACGATGGCCGACCGCATCGTGGTCATGGACGCCGGGCGGGTCCGCGCGGTCGGCACCCACCGTGAACTGGTGGCCGCCGACCCGCTGTACGCGGAGTTGGCGGCCACGCAGTTCCTGGCGTCGGATCGGTCCGATCAGCCCGATCAGCCGGATCAGCCGGATCAGCCCGATCGACCCGGCGAGAAGGATCCGGTCGGTCAGAACGGGTAGTGCGCCTGCTGGGTGGCGATGGTCACCCAGCGGGTGTTCGAGAAGGCCTCGATGCCCCAGCGCCCGCCGAACCGCCCGTAGCCGGAGGCCTTCACGCCGCCGAACGGGGCCTGGGGCTCGTCGGCGACCGACTGGTCGTTGATGTGCACGATGCCGGTGCGGATACGGCGTGCCACGGCCAGGCCGTGGGTGGCGTTCTCGGTGATGATGCCGCAGGTCAGGCCGTTGTCGGTGTCGTTGGCGACGGCCACGGCGGCCTCGTCCTCGCTGAAGGTCTCCAGGACGCAGAGCGGGCCGAAGGACTCGGTGTAGTAGAGGTCGGCGTCCTTGGGGACGTCGGTGAGGACGGTCGCCGGGTGGACCGCGCCCTCCGGCCCGCCGCCGCCGGTGAGCACCGTGGCGCCCTTGGCGACCGCGTCCTTGACCAGCGCCGCGACCCGCTCGGCGGCCTTGGCGCTGACCAGCGGACCGACCACCGTGTGCGGGTCGTTCGGGTCGCCGGCCTGGAGCGAGGCGACCTTGGCGGTGAACTTCTGCGCGAACTCCTCGGCCAGCGACTCATGGACGAGGATCCGGTCGCCGGACATGCAGATCTGCCCGGCGTTCATGAAGACGCTGAAGGTGGCGGCGTCGACCGCGTAGTCCACGTCGGCGTCGTCGAGCACGATGACCGAGTTCTTGCCGCCCAGCTCCAGGACGGCGGGCTTGAGAAGACGTCCCGCCTGCTCGCCGATGATGCGGCCGACCCCGGTGGAGCCGGTGAAGTTCACGGCGCGCACGCGCGGGTCCGAGATCAGCGCCTCGGCGATCTCCGCCGCGTCCTCGGGCGCGTTGGTGACCACGTTCAGCACGCCGTCGGGCAGACCCGCCTCCCGGAACACGTCCGCGACCAGCAGCCCGCAGGCGATGGGCGCGTCCTCGCTGGGCTTGACGACGACGGTGTTGCCCGCCGCCAGCGGCGCCGCCACCGCGCGTACGCCGAGGATGACGGGCGCGTTCCACGGCGCGAACGCGGCGACCACACCGAGGGGTTCGCGCACCGCGAGCCCGAGCGCGCCCTGCTCCTGGGCGCTGAGCACCTCACCGCGCGGCGCGGTGATCGCAGCCGCCGCCTCGCGCAGGATGTTGGCCGCCAGCGCCACGTTGAAGTACGCCCACGGCCGGGTGCCGCCGGCCTCCCGCGCCATGATGTCGGCGACCTGGTCGCCCCGCCCCTCCAGCAGTTCGGCGGCCTTGAAGAAGATCGCCCGCCGGGCGAAGGGCGCGAGCGCCGCCCACTCCTCGAACGCCGCGTCGGCGGCGTCCACGGCCCGCCGGACGTCCTCCGGCCCGGCCGCCGCGACTGTCGCGTACACCTCCCCGGTGAAGGGGTCGAAGTCCTCGGCGGTACGTCCGGACGTGGCGGGCACGTCCTTGCCACCGATCAACAGGTCACGCGTTATGGCCATGGTGCGGCTTCCTCGGGGTACGGGGTGACGACGGTGCATGACATTTCGAGACAATCCGGATGAGTCGCATCATGCTCGAACACATTCGGATTTGTTCGCGAAGTGAAATTCACTTCACGTTACTGTCCCGTGATGCTCTGCCCCGGGCGCCGGGAATGTCAAGAGCTCCGGCGTCGGCTGCGTTTGCCGTGTCCCGTGCGGCGGAGGAGCCTCGTAGGAGAGAGGCCCCTCACGGCCCGCTCCCCCATTGGGCCGAAGCCTTCGATGGAGGTTCCCATGGGCACCACGGCAAGCCCCGCCTTCGACACCGAAACACTGCGCCGGGCCACGGAGGAGGCGGACGCCGCGACACTGCTGTCGCTCTACGCGGACGACGCCGAGATGCGCGTCGTGGACCGCAACACCCAGCCCAGCCACCCCAAGGTGATGCACGGGCGGGCCGAGATCGGCGAGATGCTGGAAGACGTCTGCGGCCGGGAGATGACGCACAAGCTGGAGCGGTGCGTCGTTCAGGGCGATCAGCTCGCCTACACCGAGTCCTGCGAGTACCCCGACGGGGTGCGGGTCCTGGCGAGTTCGATGATCACCCTGCGGGAGGGCAAGATCGTCGACCAGACGCTGATCCAGGCCTGGGACGAGTAGCAACGGTCAGGCGGGCACGCCCAGTTCGTCGAGCAGGCCGTGCATGTCGGCCTCGGTGAGCGCGGGGTTGGCCGCCGCTTCCTGGGCGAGCCACGGCTCCCGGAGCAATTCCTCGATGCGGGGCCGGGGCAGCCGGTGGTCCGGCGCCGCGTACCGCTGGACCCACGCGGACTCGTCGCGACTGAGGCGCTCGATCAGCTCCGGCGGCGCGTCCGGGTCGAACACCGCGAGCCGCCGCAGGGACGGGGAGGGGTCGTCCGCGTACCGGGCGAGGCCCTTCCTCGGGAACTGCGGCATGCGCAGCATGTCGTACGAGGAGTAGCCGTCCCATTCCAGAACCATCCGCAGCAAGGCCTCCGCGGGGGCGTCCGGCTGGTACTCGCAGATCATCAGCCGCACCACGAAGTCCTCGTCCTCCGCGAGCCGTTCGACGAGGTCGGCCGGGAGCGCCGGGTGCACGGCCGCGCTGCGGCGCAGCCAGCGGTGGGCGGAGGCCGCGACGGGGCGCAGGGCCTCGGCGTCGAGTTCCAGGACCCAGGGGAGCGGGCGGAGCGCGTCCGTGCGCTTCACCTCGTAATCGATCGCCGCCCGCTGCTCCTCGGTGAGTTCCGGTCGGGCGGACACCTGGCGGCGTACGTCGTGTTCGGGATCGACGGCGAGCCGCGCCACGAGGTCGGACGGCAGCGAGGGATTGGAAGCGAGCGCCTGCCTGTCGTAAGGATCGTCGAGGTCGTCCATGAGGCGTTCGGCGGTGGCGCGGGGCAACCGGGCGCCCGCCAGGGCCTCGCGTCGCTCGGAGCCCTCGACGGCGGCGAGCACGTCGTCCGTGAGGAGCGCGTCGGTGCGGCAGGCCTGCCGGTTCGCCGCCAGACGGACGGCGGCGTCGGGATCGGCGAGCAGCGCCTCACGGACAGCGGGATCCAGGGCGTCCCAGGTCCGGCACACGCCCTTGCGCACCCAGGGGTCCTCGTGACCGGCGTACTCGGCCAGAACCCGGTCGGGAATGCTCGACGACTGAGCCGCGGTCTCGCGGACGACCCGGTCGGGCGCTGACAGCAGCCGTGCATACGTCTCGTCGGGCAGGGGTTCGGCGAGCCTGCGATACGGCTGCGGGCCGTACGCCAGTTCCAGCCGCACCCGGCGTTCGGGGTCGTCGACGAGCCGCGCCCGGTCGGACCCGGTGGCGTCCGCGCTCTGGGCGAACTCGCCGCGCACCCGCCAGTCGGGGTGGGTGACGAGGGCGTCGACGACGGCGGCCGGCAGCCCGGCCCGGTTGCACAGCCACGACCAGGCGACCTTGGCCTCGGGGTGCAGGAGGCGCAGCAGTACGTCACTGCTCGCGGCCTTGTTCCTGGCCAGCCCCATAAGGATCTGGTGCCGCACGTTCATCAGCGATCGCCCCCATGGCGTCAAGATCGGCCGACTATCGTACGGCCGGAGAACGTCTCGGAGTCAGGTAAGGGCGCTTTCGGGTCATCGCGCTCCGGGCCGCCCCTTCGGGCATGGTCGCGCGGCCATACTGGCGGGCGTGCGGGTAGTGATCATGACAGCGGGTTCCCGGGGCGACGTGGCGCCGTACACCGGGCTGGGACATGCGTTGGTGCGGGCCGGGCACGAGGTCACCCTGGTGACGCACGCCCGGTTCGAGCCTCTGGTGGCGGGGTCGGGGGTCTCTTTCCACTCCCTGCCCGTGGATCCGAGGGCCGAGCTGGAGTCGGAGCGCGGGCGGGAGCTGCACCGGAGCACCACCGGGGCCGGGAAGCTGTGGCGGGTGGTGAAGATGGGCCGGAGCCTGGTCGGGGCGATGGCAGGCGAGCTGGTGTCCGCCGCCCGCGCCAGTGACGCCCTGCTGATGGCGGGCGTGCTCGCGCCGTTCGGGCACACCGTCGCCGAGGGGCTGAAGATCCCGAGCTTCGGAGTGAACCTCCAACCACTGGCGCCCACTGGGGAGTTCGCGCCACCGATGACCGGCGTCCGGTCGTGGGGCCCTGTCCTGGACCGGGCGGCGGGGCATGCGGTGAACCTGTCCGTGGAGTGGGTCTTCACGGAGGAGGTGCGGCGGCTGCGCGCCGAATACGGGCTGCCGCGGAGCGGCCGGACCACAGGGCGGCGGGCCCGGGAGCGGCGGCTGTGGCGGGTGTTCCACGGTTTCAGCCCCCGGGTGGTGCCCCGGCCCGGCGACTGGCGGCCGGGGCTGGACATCACCGGGTACTGGTGGCCGTACGACCGTGAGGACCGGCTGCCCGCCCCGCTGCTGGACTTCCTCGACGCCGGGCCGCCCCCGGTCTTCGTCGGGCTGGGCAGCGCCACCGTGCCCGATCCGGAGCGGATGAGCGCCGAGGTCGTACGGGCGCTGCGGGCGGCCGGGCTGCGTGGGGTGATCCAGCGCGGGTGGGGCGAACTGCGGGGCGAGGGGGACGACATGTTCACGGTGGGCGAGGTGCCGCACTCCCTGCTCTTCCCCAGGATGGCCGCGGTGGTCCATCACGCGGGCGCCGGCACCACGGCGGCCGGACTGCGCGCCGGGGTCCCGGCCGTGCCCGTACCGGTTCAGTTCGACGAGGCCTTCTGGGCCGCCCGCCTCGCCGCACTCGGCGTCTCCCCCGGGGCCGTACCGCTGCGGGGCTTCACGGCCGCCGGGTTGACGGCCCTGCTCCGCCGGGCGACCGGCGACCCGTCGTACGGCCGTCGCGCCCGCGCCCTGGCAGAGGAGTTGCGGACGGAGGACGGGGTGGCCCCGGTCCTGGCGGCGGTGAACCGGCTCGCCTGACGGTGGGGTCCGTCAGTCCTCCGGTCGCCACCCCGGCGGGCGCAGTATCCCCAGTAACAGTCCGACCAGTTCGTCGACCACCTCGTCGAGGTCGGCGTCGACCCAGCCTGCCTGCCAGTCGTGGAGAAGGCCGTTGACGCTGCCGATGAAGGCGGTGGCGGCGATGCGGTAGTCGCGGTGGACGGCCTCGCCGCGTTCGGCGGCAGCCGCCGCCTCGGCGCAGATGAAGTCGACCCAGCGGGAGCGGCGTTCGAGGCGCTGGCGCTCCAGGCGGGGGCTGACGCCGATGATCTCGGTGAAGGTGATGCGCGCTCGGCGTGGATCACCGGTGACGTTCGCGGCGTACGCGCGGAACGTCGCGGTGACGCGCTCGGCGAGCGGCTGCCCCTCGGCCGTGGCGAGGCCGGCGAGCGCGGCCTGTTCGGCCCAGTCGTTGACCTGGAGGTGGAGGGCGGCCAGGACGTCCTCCAAGGTGCGGAACTCCTCGTAGAACTGACGGGTCGACAGGCCCGCCGCCTCGCTCAGTGCCGCGATCGTCGTCCCCCGGTAGCCGGGGCTGTCGCCGAAGAGCTGGAGTCCGGCGTCGAGGAAGCGGCGGCGGCGCTCGGCCTGACGCTCCTCGGCGGACCTCCCCCCGTAACGGCCGGTGGGCTGTTTGAGCCTGCCCGCCACGCTTCTCCTCCCGACAGTGCGATCTCCCGCTCGATACGACCAGTTCGGTCGTCCGTCGATTTTGTCGTGTCCGTGGTCTTGTGGAGAAGCGCGAGCGTTCCTTACTTTCCAGTAAGTCAACTCTGAACGCTGTTGTATTCAGAATTTGCATCCCCAACTCCCTTGAGCCGCCTTGCCGTCCCCGTCGGCAAGCAGGAGGTAACCCCCATGACCGCAGCCCCCGGCCCCCGCCGCCCGAGAGCCCGTCACCTCTGTGCCGTCGCCGCCGCCCTCACCCTGACCGCGTCGGCCGCCGCCACCGCGTCCGCCGCGCCCACCGCCACCGCCGCCGAGCTGCGCGAGGTGATGTTCGTGGGCAACAACTGGGAGGGTACGGCGGACGTCATCAAGTCCTCCGGCGACTTCGCCAAGATCGGCCGGGTGAACGTCGTCCCGGACAAGGACGAGCGAATGGCGGAGATCAACGCCGACCCGATCAAGTGGATCTACTTCATGGCGATCCGCAACAGCGTCGGTGAGGGCCACGACCAGTTCGTGGACGACATGTACTCCACCCCGGACGGCTCGTCGATGGTCGTCTCCCGCCCCAGCTTCGCCGACGTGGTCTCCATCGACCTGAAGACCGGCGACATCAACTGGCGCTTCGCCGTGTCGGGTTACCGCGCCGATCACATGGCGGTCTCCCCCGACGGCAAGCGGGTCGCGGTCTCGGCCTCGACGTCGAACACCGTGCATGTACTGGACATCGTCACCGGCAAGCAGCTCGGCTCGTTCGGCACCGGCGACAAGCCGCACGAGAACATCTTCACCAGCGACGGCAAGTACATCTGGAACATGGCGATCGGCGATGTGAACACCCAGACCGACGCTCCGTGGCTGGACTGGACGAAGGGCGACCGCAAGATCACGGTCGTCGACGCGAAGACGTACCAGCAGGTCAAGGTCATCGACATGCGCGACCGGCTCAACGCGATCGGCCTGAGCGACTACTCGGACGCCGTACGGCCCGCCGTGTTCTCCCCCGACGAGACGAAGCTGTACTTCCAGGTGTCGTTCTTCAACGGCTTCTTCGAGTACGACATCGCCACCGACAAGATCACCCGCACCAAGACCCTGCCGAAGAACCCGGCTACCAGCGACGACCGCACCACGTTCGTCAACGACTCCCGCCACCACGGCATCTCGATGAAGCCGGACGGCACCAAGCTGTGCGTCGCGGGCACCATGGACGACTACGCGACCGTGGTGGACCGTGCGACCCTCCAGGAGGGCCCGCTCGTCACCGCCTCCAAGCCGTACTGGGCGACCGTCAGCGGTGACGGCAAGTCCTGTGTGGTCTCCGAGAGCGGTGCCGACCAGGTCACGGCGATCGACTTCGCCACCGGCAAGAAGACCGTGTCCGTCGCAGTCGGCGACCACCCCCAGCGGGTGCGGCTGGCGCATGTGCCCGCCGACTGGACCGGACCCTCCAACTGAACTTCAGGGCTCAGCTGAACTCGGAGGCCAGCCACCCCGACAGCTCCGTCCGCGCCGCGTTCAGCTGCGCTGTGGACGGGGCTGTCGCGCCGTTGGTGACCAGGGCGTAGTGCAGCTTGCCCGAGTCGGCGGCGGTGAGCAGCAGCCGGCGGCTGCCGGTGCCGCCCGGCTCCTTGGCTGCGGCGATCGGCGTCGAGGTCGTGTACGCCGGCGGCGCGGCGGTCACCCCGAGGTCGGACACCACCGTGGTCGAGGCGGTCGGGAAGGAGGCCGGCAGATGCAGTTCCGTCGGCTCGGCGCTGCCGTCGGAGCGCCACACCAGCAGGGCGTACTGCCCGGAGCCGACGAGCGAGGAGACCGTCGGCAGTGAGCTGGGCACCGGGTTCCAGGTGAGGGTGGTGGAGCCGTCGCGCGAGCGGTCCTCGTAGGTGAAGGCGAGGGCGCTGCCGGCGGTGGCGCTCGGGTAGATCCGGTCGAGCATCCGGGCGTCCTGGCGGAGCACGGCCGTACCGGAGTCGTCGAGGCGTACGGCGGAGAGGTCCTCACCGTTCCAGGCGTCGCCCTCGACCTGCACCTTGTCGGGGTTGTCGTTCATCAGCTCGCGGTGGCGGCCGTTGTAGATGTCCCACTGCCACTGGGAGCCGGACAGGACCGGGCCGGAGGACGCCGGGTTCGCCCACCAGTTGGCGCCCTTCACCCGGGAGTCGAGCGCCTGGTACATGGCCTTGTAGACCGTGGGCGCCTTGTCGGAGACCGACCCGGTGAGCGGGTGCCCGAACTCGCTGATGATCGCGGTCGTGCCGGTGGCGGCGGCCCGGTCGCGGACCGTGCCGAAGTCGGTCATGTACTGACCGTCCTCCGCCTTGCCCCACATGAAGACGCCGGAGATCGCCTTCTGGTCGTAGAAGTGCGTGTTGAAGACGTAGCGGGGCCCGATGTTGCCCGCGTCGAGCAGTCCGCCCTCCTGCTTCTGGAAGTCGAGGTTGGCGTTCCAGAAGAGGTTCGGCTCGACGAACGCGGGCTTGGACTGCCAGCCCGCCGCGTCCATGCGGGCGCGGAACTTGACGTAGAACGGCCACAGGACGTCCTTCTCCCATGTCCTGCTGGTCTGCCCCGAGTCGAGGGTCCCCGGGTGCGGCTCGTTCCACGGGTCGAAGCCGACGACGCCCTGGAACTGGGCGGCCGTGAGGTTCTGCTTCACATACGTCATCGTCTTCTGGGCGGTGTCCAGGAAGGAGTCCTGGAGCCCGTAGGTGTTGTGCCAGAAGTCGTACGTCGACTCCGTCACGGCCGCGTTCGACGTGATGTTCTGACCCCAGAACGGGCAGATCCCGCAGTATTCGTCGGGGTAGTCGCCGAGGTCGACGGCCCACTTGGGGGCGCCGTCGCCGGTGTACCAGCTGTCGGAGTCGAACAGCCAGCGGGAGTAGAGGTCCTGGTGGAAGTCGGGGTAGACACGGATCCCGGCGTCCAGGAAGGCGCCCATCTGTGCGGTGGCCGCCGCGAGATAGGCGGTGTCCACCTGGCCGCGCACCGGTTCCGCGTACGCCCAGGACAGCAGGAAGCGGACCGAGTTGCCGCCACCCAGGGCCCTCAGCGCGGTCGCCGACTTCTTGGCGTCGGCGACCGAGGCGAAGGGCAGACCGTTGTTCTCCTTGAGCTTCGTCTCGCCGGAGACGTTGTAGCCGCGCAGGACGACCTCGCGGCCGAGGCCGTCCTTGAACCTGCCGCCGTCGACCGTGAGGGTCGTCGCGGCCTGGGCGTCGAACCAGAGTTCGTCAGTGAGAGCGGAGGCGGGCTGGGTGGGGCCCGCCGTGGTCAGGAAGCCGGTGACGAGTACCAGGACACCGAGCAGACGTGTACGCAGTCTTGATATATCCGCCACATTCGACATGTCCCCTACCGTCCCAATGGGCAGGCGAGCCGTCAATAGCATCTGACGCACGAGTAAGTACCCGTTTTCTCAGAACAGTTCACCTGCCACGGCCGATTCTCTGCCGTCCACGCCCCCGCGCACCCCCACGCACCCCCACGCCTCCGGGCGGTCCGCGGTCGCTCCAGAGAGGCGCCCCCCGCATCTCGCCCGAGCCCGTCGCACCCGGCAACCCCGAACCGGGACGTTCACAGAAGTTCACCCGAAGTTCACCCGAACGTCGCCACGACGGGCCCAGTCGACCGGAACCAGCCTATGGTTGAGCGCAGTTTCAGCCCCATTTCCAGTGCGCCGCGCGGCGTACACGAAAGGCGGTACGGGCAGTGGACAGTTCTCTTCACGGGCTCCGGGAACACAGGGCAGGCACTCGTGATTTCGACCCGAAGATCACCCTCACCCGCCCCGATCGCACCACCGAGGTTTCGGAAGCCGACCCCCGGGTGGCTCCTTCGAATGAGCGGTGTGCGTCACTGTACGACGCCATACGGGACATGAGTATCTACGAGTCGGCAATGGAGGAGGAAAGGCGCAGGAACAGTGGTGACGGCCTCTCCCCCGGCCCGTGACGCGGTGTGTGCTGCGACAGAGGATGAGCCCCACCTGAGAGGCTCTGCGAGACCGGCCACCAGTAGGTGGGGCTTTCATGGGCACAGAAGAGCGGACAGACTTTGACTCGTTCCCTGAGGAGCCCAGCGGGCGCACCACAGGGAACAAGTACTTCAAGGAGTTCATGGGCGTCGTGCAGGTGAGCCTGAGGAGCTGGTGGTGGGGCGAACCGCTGGGGGCCGTCCTGGGTGGAATCGGGGGCGCCTGGCTCGGTCATGACGACGACCTGCCGATGGACGAGGTGCTGGGCGTCGCCGTCTCCATAGTGGGTGTCACCATCGGGTCCGTGTTCGCCGTCCTGGCGATGATCACGCGTGCCTGCGACAACGCCTTCATGAAAAAGGCGCGAAAAGCCCGCCTCTTGCCCATAGTCAACTATTTATGGCCGTTCTTCACCATCATCGGCATGGGAATTCTGGCCATCATTTTCCTGCTGTTGATGGCCGGAACGTCCGAGGATGCCCACCCGGTGTTCCGTATGTCGGTCGGCGCGGCGGCGGGCTTCTGTGTCCTGTGGACACTGGCCGGTCTCCTTCCCGCCCTGGGCGCGCTCATCGTTTTCACCCGCCTCATCGAGAAAACCTCTGGCGTGAACGACTGAAGGCACGTGAATGAGCGAAGGCAGCTGAAACAGCGCCGGTGCGGGGACTCGAGCCGAGTCTCCCGCACCGGTCGGACAAGCACCGCGTCATTCGTCGACGTTGAGCTCCAAATGAACGTGGTGACCGTCCAGAGTGATGTAGCCATCACCGTAGGCGGAGCGGTAATGGCCGGTGCCTCCGACAATGGCGGTCTTGGCCGTGACTCGCTTCAGAGGGCGATAAGTGACCATGTCGCTGAGTGTCAGAGTCCCCTTCTTCAGACGAAGAACGCGGGTGCACTGCGCGGTCCTCTCGTGGCCCTGGATCTTGACCACGGCGCACTCCGACTCACCGTCACCGGCGTACCGCAGCTCCTTCTTGCCGGACTTCTTGTTCTTGTGCGGGGTGTAGAGATCCAGAGGGCTCTTCCAGTTGTCACTGACCACGCCGTCGTGGGACGGCCATGTGGCGACCCGGTTGACGCCGAAGAGCTCTACTCTCTCGATGTCGTTGTCCTTGTCCTTCTGCTCGGCCTGCGCCAGCGTCGGAAACAGGGCGAGCGTGGTGGTGAGGGCGGTGACGACAACCCCGCGGACAGCCGATGTGATCACGGAACCTCCAGGCCGAACGATGTGCCCCGGGCCTCCCGAAGCATGGACGGGTCATTCCACGAACGTCGTTCCTGCCGTGCGGCGCGTCGGCCGGAGCACGCGTGCCACACGGACAGCGCAACGGCCGACATGCCGTCGGCGGAGGTGTACCGCTCAGTCATCGACGTAGAGGTCGAAGACGACGCGGTGGTCATCCAGGGTGATGTAGCCCTCTCCCTCGGCGTCGTTGTAGATGCCCGTGCCGCCCGCGATGGACGTCTTGGCCGTGATGGGCCGATGGTCCTGGCGGCTGATCATGTCGTGGAGGGTGATTTCCCCGCCCTTCAGACGCAGCACCCGCGTGCACTGAGCGGTCAGCCGGTTGTGGTCGGCTTCGACGGCGGTGCACCGCGAGCTGCCGTCGCCGACGAACTTCTTCTTGGGGTTGTACAGGTGCAGATAGGTGGTCCAGCTGTCGCCCGGCTGGATGTGCTCCGGGGTCCTGTCGACCTGGGTGATGCCGACGAGCCTGACCCGCACGATGTCTTCGTCCCCCGCGTCCGCCACGGCCGGCACGGTGAGCGAGAGGGTGACAGCGGAAGTCAGAGCGCCGATGGTCGTGGCGCTGCGGACAAGGGCAGAGGGCATGCATCCTCCTGGGTGTGACTGCGGGTGCTCGGAACTCAGGAGCACTGACGAGCCATTCCATGCGAGGAGCCCCTGCGCCGCCACGCGCCTTGCGCGGCCGTGCGACGGATGCCACCCGAACAGTGGACGGGCAGTACGCCCGATGGGCGTCCAGGCGACCGCTGACGGCGACGGCCGGGGCCGTTCATCCGCGCCCCCGAGTGCTGGGGCGCGCTCAGGTGCGGGGCGGCAGCCGCTCAGGTGCGGGGCGGCAGCCGGTGCAGTCGTACGTCGACGAGTTCGCCGTCCGTCACGGTCGCCGTCATGTAGGTGCGGTACGGCTGTCTGCGGCGGTCCGTCGGCGAGCCGGGGTTGAGCAGACGCAGGCCCGTGGGTGTGGTCGTGTCCCAGGGGATGTGGCTGTGGCCGAAGACGAGGACGTCGATGTCGGGGAAGCGGTCGGCGCAGCGGCGTTCGCGGCCCTGGGCGGGACCGGTCTCGTGGACGACGGCGAGGCACAGGCCGTCGAGTTCGGCGTACGCCACCTCGGGCAGGCGGGCGTGCAGGCCGGGGCCGTCGTTGTTGCCGTGGACACCGATCAGACGGCGGGAGCGGCTTTCGAGAAGGTCGAGGGTGGCCTCGTCCACCCAGTCCCCGGCGTGGACGACCACATCGGCCTGTGGGAGCTCGGCGAGGAGCGGCTCGGGCAGCGCCTTGGCGCGCCCCGGCAGGTGGGTGTCGGACATCAGCAGCAGACGCACCCGGCCAGGGTGTCACCCGATGGGGACCTCCGCCCACACCTGCTTGCCGCCGCTCACCGGGACCGTGCCCCAGGCCGACGACATGGCCTCGACGAGGAGGATGCCGCGTCCGCCGGTGGCCTCCCAGCCGATGCTCGGGGGCTTTCTCGGCGTCCGGGGCGAGGCGTCGGCGACCGCGACACGCAGCCGGTCGGCGAGGAGGGTGAGGTCGAGACGGACCTTGCCGTCGGTGTGCACGAGGGCGTTGGTGACCAGCTCGGAGACGACGAGGAGCACGGCGTCCGCCTCGGCCTCGACGCCCCAGGCACGCAGGACGCGCCGGGTGTAGCGGCGGGCGTGGCCCACCGCCTGGGGTACACGCCACACGGTCCAGTTCTCGCGCTGCGGGCGCAGGGCCATGCCGTCGTAGCGCATGAGGAGCAGGGCGACGTCGTCGTCGCGGTTGGCGCCGGCGAGCAGGGTGTCGGCGACGGTGCCGAGGTGGGCGGGGTCGGAGGCGGACAGTTCGTCGGCCAGGTGGTCGAGGCCGTCCTCGGCGTCGATGTCGGCGGACTCGACGAGGCCGTCCGTGGTGAGGGCGAGCAGGGTGCCGGGGGTCAGACGCAGCGCGGTCATCGGGAAGTCGGCCTGCGGGAGGACGCCGAGCGGCGGTCCGCCCTCCGACTCGGTGATCACGGTGGTGCCGTCCGGGTGGCGCAGCACCGGCGGCAGATGGCCGGCCCGGACGAACCAGGCGGAGCCCTCCTCCATGTCGATGTCGACGTAGCAGCAGGTGGCGAAGAGGTCGGTCTCCATGTCCACGAGGAGCCGGTTGGCGTGCGAGACGACCACGTCGGGAGGGTGTCCCTCGACGGCGTAGGCGCGCAGGGCGGTGCGCATCTGGCCCATGAGTGTGGCGGCGCCGACGTTGTGGCCCTGGACGTCGCCGATGACGAGGGCCACGTGGTTGTCGGGCAGCGGGATCACGTCGTACCAGTCGCCGCCGACCTCCAGACCGGCGGTGGTGGGCAGATAGCGGGCGATGGCGACCGCGCCGGGGAGCTGGGGCAGGCGGCGTGGGAGGAGGGTGCGCTGGAGCATGTCGACCAGTTCGTGCTCGGCGTCGAAGGCGTGGGCGCGCAGCACGCCTGGCCGGCGAGGCCCGCGGCGGCGGTGAGCAGGGCGCGCTCGTCGGTGCCGAACTCGTGCGGGCCGTCCCAGCCGATCAGACAGGCCCCGGCCATCCGGCCGCCGGCCGGCAGCGGCAGGACGGCGAGGCCGCCGGGGCCGACGTCGGCGAGGGCGGGCTCCAGGGGCGTGCCGGCGGGCCAGATCGCGGCGCGGCCGTCGCGCAGGGCGGCGGCGAGGGTCGGCATGGTGCGCACCGGCGCGTCGGGCCACTCCGAGCGCCACTCCGAACGCCACACCTCGGGCCAGGCCTCCGGCTGCGGCGGGTCGAGGACGGTGACGACCAGGCGGTCGCCCTCCAGCTCGGCGAGGGCGATCCGGTCGGCCTGGAGGGGTGCGCGCAGGGCGGTGACGACGGCCTGGCTGACGTCGCGGACGGTGCCCGCGGTGGCGAGGGCGGCGGCGAGGCGCTGGATGCGGGCCACGTCGTTGAGGCCGGAGCGCATGGTGGAGGCGTCCGCTACGGTGCCCACCAGGCGGACGGGGCGGCCCTCGTCGCCGGGCAGCAGCCGGCCGCGCAACCGCAGCCACTTCTGCTCGCCCGAGGGCT
>NZ_AEJC01000360.1 GCF_000317595.1 Streptomyces ipomoeae 91-03
CCCCGCCCGGAGCCCGGATACGCAGGTGAAGGGCACTCCGAAATCTTGGTATTGTTGTCCCTGTCGCCACGGGGAACACCCCGGCAAGGCGACAGACACCTAGTCCGGGTGGCGGAATGGCAGACGCGCTAGCTTGAGGTGCTAGTGCCCTTTATCGGGCGTGGGGGTTCAAGTCCCCCCTCGGACACATAGTCACCGCACTGATCGGTTTCCGGTCGGTGCGGTTTTTTGTTTCCCCCTGATCCCTTGCGGCCCATCGGTTCGAGGACTTACGGTCGCTCCTCGGTAAACGTTTTCTGCCTCTCGCCCCCGCTGCCCCTCACCCCCGCCCCCCGCTGCCCATCCCTCCGCCCCTGTCTCTCGCCGTTTCGCCGCTCCAGGAGTCCACCACCCATGTCCACGTCCCCCCTCCGCTGGGGAACCGAGGCGCTGTCCCTGCTCATCTCCACAGACCCCACAGGACCGGCCCGGCTGCTGGCGGCAGGCGAGGCGGCCTCGCTGCCCGACCCCGCACGCGACCCCGACGTGTACGCGCGCCTCGCGCGCCGGGCCCTGCCGCTGGTCGAGGTGCAGACCACGGGTGGTGGTCGGCTGGGTACGTCCGGCAAGCGGCATGTGGACGGCGCCGCCGCCCGGGCACTGCGGTACGCCGGGCATGAGCAGGACATCGACGGCGGGGGAGCGCGGACTCTGCGAGTGCACATGGCCGACGAGGCGGGAGGGCTGCGCGTCACCGCCCACTACACCCTGCGCGGCGATGTGCCCGTCCTGCGCGCCGAGGCCGTGGTCGAGAACACCGGCGACGAACCCGTCACCCTCGAATACGTCTCGTCCTTCGCCCTGTCCAACCTCGCCCGGCGACTCCCCGACGGTGAACGCTGGGAGGACGGGCTGTCGCTGTGGCTGGCGGCCAACCCCTGGAGCGGGGAGTTCCGGTGGGCGCGGGCCACGCTGGGCGAACGGGGGCTGTACGACGTCGGGATGGTGGCGTTCGGGCAGACCGGGTCGAAGAACCGGATCGCCGTGACCAGCACCGGCTCCTGGTCCTCCTCGGAGTATCTGCCGATGGGATGCCTGGAGGAGGCCGTGACCGGCCGCGCCCTGCTGTGGCAGATCGAGCACAACGGCTCCTGGCACGCCGAACTCGGCGACCGTTTCGACGACGTGTACCTCGCCCTGTCCGGGCCGACCGACCGCGAACACCAGTGGCGCTGCCGCCTCGCACCCGGCGAGTCGTTCCGAACCGTCCCGGTAGCGATCGCCCTGGTCCCCGACGGTGGCTTCGAGAGCGCCCTCGCGGCCCTCACCGACCACCGCCGCGCCACGCGCCGCCCGCACCCCGACCACGACCGACTGCCCATCGTCTTCAACGACTTCATGAACAGTCTGATGGGCGAACCCAGCACGAAGGCACTGCTGCCCCTGGTCGACGCCGCGGCCACGGCGGGTGCCGAGGTCTTCTGTATCGACGCCGGCTGGTACGACGCCGAGCCACCCGGCACCGTGGGCCCCGGTGGGGTGCCCGGCTGGTGGGACGCGGTCGGTGAGTGGGAGGAGTCGGCGCCCCGCTTCCCCGGCGGACTCGGCGAGGTACTGGACCGGATCCGGGCGGCCGGGATGGTGCCGGGGCTGTGGCTGGAGCCGGAAGTCGTCGGCGTGCGCAGTCCGATCGCCGCCGCACTCCCCGACGAGGCGTTCTTCCGGCGGGACGGCGTACGGGTGGTGGAGTGGGGACGCCACCAGCTCGATCTGCGCCACCCGGCCGCCCGCGCCCACCTCGACGCGGTCGTGGACCGCCTGGTGGACGACTACGGCGTCGGCTATCTCAAGCTCGACTACAACATCGACATCGGCGCCGGGACGGACGGCGTGGCGGGGGAGAGCGCCGGCGACGGTCTGCTCGGGCACAACCGGGCCTACCTCGGCTGGCTCGACGGCGTCCTCGACCGCCACCCCACCCTGGTCCTGGAGAGCTGCGCGGCCGGCGGCAGCCGTACCGACCACGCCGTCCTGTCCCGGCTGCCCATCCACTCCGTCACCGACCAGCAGGACTTCCGCCTCCTCCCCGCCATCGCCGCCGCCGCGCCCACCGCCGTCACCCCGGAACAGGGCGCGATCTGGGCATACCCGCTCCCCGAACACACCGACGCCGAGCTCGGCATGGTGCTGGTGTCGGCGATGCTCGGCCGCGTCCACCTCAGCGGACGGCCGGATCTGCTGACGGAAGCCCAACTGGGCGTCGTACGGCGGGCCTTGGACACGTACAAGGGCTATCGGCAGCTGCTGCCGGGGGCGCGTGCGCGCTGGCCGTTGGGGTTGCCGGGCTGGCGTGACGGTCGGCTCGCGCTCGCGTTGACGGCGGCTGACGGCACGACGCTGCTGGCGGTGTGGCGACGGGACGGGGCGCCGGACGGGGTGAGCGTGCCGCTGCCGTGGGTCGGTGGCGGGCAGCGGCCCCGGGTGTTGTTCGAGTCGGGAGGCCGTACGACGCTGGACTGGGACGAGGGCGGGAGAGTCCTGCGGGTGGGGCTGCCGGAGGAGCGGTCGGCCGCGCTGATCTCGGTTGATCCACCTCGGTGAAAATACGGTGCCCCGTCCCCGTCGGATTCCCTAGACTCGCCGCACATCGCGCGCCGCACGAGCTTGCGGCGCGCCTTGGTGACGAGTGATCAGAGTCCATGAGCGAGGGGAGCCCGGCCGTGTGTGACCGCACCGCTGTCGTCGCTCCCCGTTCCCGCTACGAGGTGATCCTCGTGTCTCCGTCGGTCCGGTGCCCGCTGCGCGGCCGGTACCGGATGCCCGTGACGCACGTCTGAAGTCGACCGCCGACGAGCGGTGACCCGCCACAGAGTCCGTCCGGGAATCGCGCTGCCCTGAACTGCCCTGAGACAGAGCACTTGAAAGGCCATGGGCCATGCGCAACGACCTCATCGACACCGGCACCCTGACCGCCGTCCGCAACCTGGGCATCCTCGCCCATGTCGACGCCGGGAAGACCACCGTCACCGAGCGGATCCTGTATGTCACCGGGACCACGCACAAGCGCGGCGAGGTGCACGACGGCACGACCGTCACCGACTTCGACCCGCAGGAGCGCGATCGCGGGATCACGATCTTCGCGGCGGCGGTGAGCTGCGCCTGGGACGGGCATCGGATCAACCTGATCGACACGCCCGGCCATGTCGACTTCGCCGACGAGGTGGAGCGCTCGCTGAGGGTGCTCGACGGGGCGATCGCGGTGTTCGACGGGGTCGCCGGGGTCGAGCCGCAGAGCGAGTCGGTGTGGCGGCAGGCCGACCGGTACGGCGTGCCGAGGATCGCCTTCGTCAACAAGCTGGACCGCGCCGGCGCCGACCTCGACTCGGCGGTCGAGTCCATCCGGGAGCGGCTGCACCCGGCCCCGCTGGTCGTGCAGTTGCCGATCGGTACGGAGGACGGGTTCACCGGCGTGGTGGACCTGCTCCGCATGCGGGCGCTGGTCTGGGCCGACGGCGGTGACGCGGTGGTGGAGGGCCCCGTGCCGGACGCCCTTCGCGAGGAGGCGCAACGACGTCGACGGCGGCTGGAGGAAGCGGTCGCCGAACTCCATCCCGTGGCGCTGGACGAGTTCTGCGCGGAGTCCACGCTCTCCGCGGACACCCTGGCCTCGGCGCTGTGCGACCTCACCCGCACGGGTGACGGTGTGGTCGTGCTGTGCGGCTCGGCCTACCGCAACCGCGGTATCGAACCGCTGCTCGACGCGGCCGTGGCCTATCTGCCCTCGCCGCTCGACGTACCGGCCGTACGCGGTACGCACGACGGTACGGAGCAGGAGCGGGCCGCCGATCCCGAGGCGCCGGTCGCGGCACTGGCGTTCAAGGTGAGCGCGACGGCCACGGGACGACTGACCTATCTGCGGCTGTACTCGGGAACGATCCGGAAGGGGGACACCGTGCTGGACGCGGGCACGCGCCGCACCGAGCGGATCGGCCGGATCCTCAGGGTCCAGGCCGACCGGCACGCCGAGCTGGACCGGGCGGTGGCCGGGGACATCGTCGCCGTGATCGGGCTCAAGGCCGCCCGCGCGGGGACGACCCTGTGCGCACCGGCGGCCCCGTTGCTCCTCGAACCGCCGACCGTCGCCGACCCTGTCGTGTCGGTCGCGGTCGAGGCCCGCAGGAGCACCGACACCGACCGGCTGGTGTCGGCGCTGGCGCGGCTCGTCGAGGAGGACCCCTCGCTGGTCGTGCGGACCGACCCCGAGACCGGGCAGACGGTCCTGTCCGGCATGGGGGAGCTGCATCTGGAGGTGGCCGTGGAGAAGATCCGGCAGAGCCAGGGTCTGGAAGTCGCCGTCGGCCGGCCTCGGGTGGCGTATCGCGAGACGGTCGTCCGAGGGGTGTCCGGTCTGGTCTTCCGGCATGTCAAACAGGATGGCGGGGCGGGGCAGTTCGCCCATGTCATGCTCGATGTGGAGCCTCTTGAGGCGGATGCCGCGGGTGGCGCCGGTACGGGTTTCGCCTTCCGTTCGACCGTCGTCGGCGGGCGAGTGCCGCAGGAGTACGTCCGTGCGGTCGAGGCCGGTTGTCGTGACGCCCTCGCCGAGGGGCCGCTCGGCGGGCACCCGGTGACCGGGGTGAGCGTCACCCTGACCGACGGCGCCACCCACTCCAAGGACTCCTCGGAGATGGCGTTCCGCACGGCCGGGCGGCTGGGGCTGCGCGAGGCGATGCGGGGCTGCGTGATGGCGCTGCTGGAACCGGTCGCCGATGTGACCGTGACCGTGCCCGCGGATGCCGTGGGTGGGGTGCTCGGTGATCTCGCGGCGCGGCGGGGGCGGGTCTCGGACTCGGTCGCGCGGGCGGGGTCGGTGGTGATCACCGCCACCGTGCCGCTGGCGGAGCTGTTCGGGTATGCGACGCGGTTGCGTAGTCGTACGCAGGGGCGGGGTACGTTCACGGCCCGGCCTGCGGGGTATGCGGTGGCGCCGGCCGCGGTGACGAGTGACCGCTGAGTTGTGCGGCGGCCCCTGCCTGACCGGTGGGGGCCGTCCTCGTCGTTGCCGGAGGACCTCCGCAGGGTCTTGCGCCCCCGCCCGCGGGGTTGTCCGCGCCCACGCGGCGGAGCCGCACATCGATACAGCCCCGCGCCCCTTTCGGGGCGCGGGGTCTGCTGGTCCTCTCTGTCAGGCCCAGGGAGTCACCGCGGTGAAGGAGCTGTCGGATCGGAAGGTGTCTGTGTCCTGGTAGGGGTCCACGCGGAGTTCGTAGTTGTAGTGGCGGAGGTAGCGGCCCGGGTAGTTGTACGACTCCAGGCGGACGGAGCCGGAGGTCGTGCCCGGACGGGCGCAGTACGTGGCGTCCTTGTCGAACACGGTCGTGCCGTCGTCCGTGTCGAAGCGGGCCCGGAAGTTCCAGTGCCGCAGATAGCGGCCGGCGGAGTCACGGAAGGAGTAGCAGTTGGCGTCCGCGAGGCCGGGCACGATCGTGAAGGTCGCGCTCTGCTTGACGGCGGTGGTGCTGGAGGAGGTCACCGGGTCGATGTAGCCGAGGTTGTCGGAGCGGACGACGGCGTAGCGGCTCGGGTAGTTGACGGACTGGAGGGAACGGGTGGTGTTGGTCGGGAGCGTGACACCGCCGGACACCGTCTCCTTCAGCACGGTCAGGTGGCGTACGAAGCCGGTGAGGCCCGGGAGTTCGGTCGGGGTCGACCAGGTGGCGAAGTTGTCGTAGCTGTCGCTGAACCAGTACTTCCCGGCCGAATAGCCGTCGTAGAAGATGCGCCAGCCGCCGTTGTCGAGCGGTATGAGCGCCGGGCCCTCGACGTAGGAGCCGAAGCCCGCCCAGTTGCCGGTCTTCCGGAAGGTGTACGGGCCGGTGAGGCTGGAGGCGGTGGCGTACTCGATGTACTTCGTCGTCTCGTTCTTCGTGAACGCGTGGTACGTGGAGCCGATCTTGACGATGAAGGTGTCGATGTAGTTCGGGCCGATGCCGGAGAGCACGGTGGGCGTGGACCAGGCGGTGAGGGAGGAGTTCGTCGCCGTCAGCTTGTACGGCTTGAAGATCCACTCGCCGTCGGCCGCGATGGACGCCGACAGGATGATGTTGACGCTGCCGTCGGTGTCGACGAACCACTCCGGCGCCCAGGCGCGCTGCAGACCGCTGATCGGGACTGTGTAGTCGTACAGGAAGGTCCAGTTGAGGCGGTCGGTGGAGCGGGCGAAGCCGATGGTGGTGGACAGCGCCGACCAGGTGCGGGTGGTGTACGTCAGGTAGTAGTAGCCGTCCGTGTGCTTGAAGATGCTGGGGTCACGGATCAGGCCGGAGGGCGGGGTGTACGCCGGGCCCTTCCGCAGGGTGAACCCGGTCGCGTCCGGCGAGTCGTAGACGTACATGTTCGACTCGCTGCTGTTGGTGAACGCGGTCATCGTGTACCGCGTCGCCTGCCCCGCCGGCGGATGGGCGGCTCCGGCCGGGCCGGCGAGGGCGGTGGTGAGGCCCAGCAGGGCGGCCACCGAGGTGAGGAGGGCGAGGACCGCCCTGAGGGTTCTGTTCAACGCTCGTCCCATTTCTGCGTGAACTGCCCTGAGGCGTGGGGTGTTGGTCGGGTGTTGTTCGAAATTTCGTCTCTTGTGCGGAACTTCGGTCAGAAGATAAGAGGGAGGCATGTGCGCGTCAATGGATTGCGCCAGGCTTTCTGCGAGAAGAGATTCCGCTTTGAGTCGGCCATGACTTCGCTGTGCCTGCGCTCCGACCTCCTGTACGACTCCGGCGTTGCCTCCCACCTCACGTTTCCCCTGGTCACGCCTTGTTTCCCGGCCGCTTGCCCGGAGGGCAACAGGAAACCCGTCGACCCCCGTGAGCAGCAGGGCAACTCTGGAGTCGTCAGCACGCAGCAAGACCACGACCAAGCGTGAGGCTAGGGGGATTGGCCCATGAGACGTGCGTTCATGTCTCTGTGCGCGGTGGTGGCGGCCACCGCGGCCGTCACCACCGGATGCGCCGGCGGTGACGGTGGCGACGGTGGGGGCCGGGCACAGGGGGATTCGCGACCGCGGCCGAAGGCGCTGACCTGGCAGCAGGAACTGCGCGTCAGCGACGCCCAGCAGCGCCTGACGTCGCAGTGCATGAAGCGTCACGGCTTCACCTACTGGGAGGACCGCAGCCTGACTCTCGAGGAGAGCCGTCCGGTGCGCTACGTCCAGGACGACGTGGAGTGGGCCCGTAAGTACGGGTACGGCGGCCGGATCGACGCGAAGAACCAGAAGGTCCGTGAGAGCAACCCCATCGGCACCTACCGTCAGAGCCTCACCCCGTCCCGGCGCGCCGCCTTCGACGTCGCGCTCGACGGCGGCGACGACGCCAGCATGCTCACCGCGCCGCTGCCGGGCGGCGGCGAGATCCGCAAACGCCTCGGCGGCTGCACGGAGGAGGCGGAACAGAAGCTCTACGGCGACCCGGCGGAGTGGTTCCGCACGAGCAAGGTCGTCGCGGGCCTCAACTCCCTCTACGGCGAAGACCTGATGAAGGACCGGCAGCTCACCACGGCGCTACGGGCGTGGTCCCGGTGCATGAAGAAGGCCGGACAGCCCTACAAGGACCCCCAGGCGGCGCGCGACGCCGTCCGGGTCAACACCAGTCGGCTGGGCGAGGCCCGTGCCGACGAGGCGTTCGCCGCCGAGCGGAAGACCGCCGTGGCGGACGCGACCTGCGCCCGCGACACGTCCCTGCGGGCCGTGGTGTCGGCCCGGGAGACGTACTACCAGGACCGCCTGCCCGACCGGTACGGCAAGGACCTCGACACCTACCGACAACTCGGTCAGCAGGCCTATGACCGGGCGGTGCGCATCGTTCCGGAGCGCGACTGACCACGTCGTTCCCGGACGCGCATCGCTCACCGGTGGGGGCACACCGGGCCACCGCCCGGTGCGTCACCACCGGCGCACCACCACCCACGCATCACCAACGAAACGAGGGGAAAGACCATGCGCAAGTTCACTGTCACGGCGGCGCTTCTCGGGCTCACCGCCCTGGGCGTCGTCGTACCCGCCGCGACCTCGCAGGCGGCCGACAGCGCCGTCACCGGCCCCGTCTGTGACAGCAAGTGGGGTCCGCGCAACGGCAACATGTACGCCTGGGACGCCCAGGACTGCCAGGGCGACCCCATTCTCGTCACCGCGGGAGGCAGCAACAACTGGGGTGGCGCCAGCAACAGGGCCTCGTCCGTCATGAACCGCGGCTACACCGGCAACCTGGCGATCGTCAAGTTCTACTACTTCACGGAACGCCAGGGGGGCCACACCTGCCTCTACCCGGGCGAGCTGTACGCCGACAACCTGACCGACAACCGGTTCACCACCGGCCAGGTGGTGGACAACAACATCATGTCGCACGAATGGGTGAACGGCGGCTGCGGAGCCACCCTTACCTGACCCGCCAGGCCGGCACGGGCGGCCCGGGACTGACCACCCCGGGCCGTCCGGTCCGTCCGAGGGCACGTCAACACCGACGCAAGGGGGGAACACACGATGCGCAAGTTCACTGTCACGGCGGCGCTTCTCGGGCTCACCGCCCTGGGTGTCGTCGTACCCGCCGCCACCTCCCAGGCGGCCGAAAGCGTCGTCGCCGGTCCTGGCTGTGACAGCAAGTGGGGTCCGCGCGACGGCAAGGTCTACGCCTGGGATCTGCCGCACTGCCAGGGCACGCCTCTGCCCGTCCCGGGCAGCGGCACCTGGGGGCCCGACGCCAACGACAGGGCCTCGTCCGTGATGAACCGCGGCTACACCGGTGCCTTCGGCGTCGCCCAGTTCTTCGAGCACGCCAACCAGGTCGACGGCCACGCCTGCCTCCTGCCGGGCGAGTTGTACGTCGATGACCTGGCGTACAGCCGGTTCAGCAGCGGTGCCCCGGCCGACAACAACATCAGTTCGCACCGGTGGGCCAACAGCGGATCCTGCGCGGTCATCCTGACCTGATCCCACCGACACGAACATCCGGAACCGCATCGGCCCGCGGTTCCGGACGTTCGTGTTTTCGCCACTCCGAGTGAAAGGTTGGCTGCCCTTACCGTCCCGCCAGTAACCTTTGGCATCCGCCGTCTCACGGCCCGCACTGCCTTGGGGGACACCTTGGGGGACCCGCAGCTCGGAGATGAAGCAGACCGCCGGAACGAACGGAACCGGAACGCGCTGACCACGCACTCCTTCCCCGCCCAACTGCGAAGACTGCGGCAGGAACGCGGCCTCTCGCTCACCGACCTGGCACGGCAGACCCACTACAGCAAGGGCTACCTCAGCAAGATCGAGACCGGCACGAAGCGGGCGACCGTCGACGTCGCCCGGCTCTGCGACCAAGTACTGTGCGCCGATGGCGAGTTGCTGCGGTTGGTCGAGCAGGCACAGGCGCCCGACACGGACAACGCCTCGGAGGTCGACGCCTCCGAACAGCAGTCCGACGAGGCGTGTCCCTACCGGGGGCTGTCGGCGTTCACCCCGCAGGACGCGGAGTGGTTCTTCGGCCGGGAGCGGGCGACGGCCGCACTGGTCGAGCGGCTCTTCGAACGGGTCGGCGGTGGACCGCTCCTGCTGGTCGCCCCCTCCGGCGCGGGCAAGTCGTCCCTGCTCAACGCCGGTCTCGTACCCGCCCTGCGGCGCGGTGACTTCCCGATGCCGGGAGCCGACAGATGGCCGATCGTCGTGCTCACCCCGACCTCCCGACCGCTGGACGAACTGCTGGAGCGCACCGCCAAGGCCGTCGGCGGGGACCTCGGCGTCGGCGTGGAGGAGGTGCGGGAGAGGCCCTACGCGCTCCTCGACGCCGTACGCGCGATGGCGGACGAACCACCGACGGCACCCGGGGACCGAGTGCCCCCGCCCCCTCGACCGGTGCTGATCGTCGACCAGTTCGAGGAGCTGTTCACTCTCTGCTCCGACGAGGCCGAGCGGCGCGCCTTCGTCCGCGTGCTCAGCACCCTCGCGACCTCACCGGCGGCGGACGGCGCGCACGATCCGGCCATCGTGGTGCTCGGCGTACGCGCCGACTTCACCGGCAACTGTCTGGACCTGCCCGAACTGGCGCAGGCCTTCACCGACGGTGTGTTCGTCCTGCCGCCGATGTCCGTGGCGGAGCTGCGGGAATCGATCACATGTCCGGCGGAACGTGCCGGGATCACCCTCGAACCCGGCCTCGTCCCCCTGCTGTTGCGCGACGCCGGACTGCGCGACGAGCCCGGCGCGCCCCAGCAGGGCATCGCCATCGGCGCCGACGAGACACCCTCCGGCGCCCTCCCCCTGGTCTCCCACGCACTGCTCGCCACCTGGCAGCGGCGTGCGGAGTCCGCGCTGACCGTCGACGGGTACGAGCGGGCCGGTGGTATCCAGGGGGCGGTCGCGCGTACCGCGGAGAACGTGTTCGCGCGGCTGTACCCGGCCGAGCAGAAGACGATCCGCCGCATCCTGTCCCGGCTGGTGCTGGTCGTGGACGGGGCGGGGGCCACCCGGCGCCGGATGAGCAGGGCCGCCCTGATGGCCGAGCTCACCGACGCGGACGGGGCCGCCGCCGCGCTCGACGCCTTCGTACGCGCCCGGCTCATCACCCTGGACAGCGACACCGTCGAGATCACCCACGAGGCCCTGCTGCACGCCTGGCCCCGGCTGCGCGACTGGATCCACGCCGACCGCGCCGGACTGCTGCTCCACCAGCAACTGGTCGTCGCGGCCGGCGAATGGGAGCGCGAGAACCGTGACCCGTCCGCCCTCTACCGGGGCACCCGGCTGGACACCGTACGGACCTGGGCCGACGAGTCGGACGGCTGGAGCCGGCTCGGACCCGGCGAGGAAGCCTTCCTGAGGGCGAGTCTGGCCGAGGAGGACGCCCGCCGGAGGCAGGCCACACGGCAGGTCAGACTCCGGCAGTCCATGCTCGCCACGCTCGCCGTCCTGCTGGGCCTCGCCGTGACCGCCGGCGGCCTCGCCTACCAGCAGCGCGAGGGCGCCCTCGACCAGGAGCGGGTCGCCCGCTCCCAGGCACTCGCCGTACAGTCCGCCTCACTCGCCGGTGGCCAGCCGGAGGCGTCGATGCTGCTCGCGGAGGAGGCCTACCGGGCCGGAGCCACCGTCGAGGCACGCGGCGCCCTGCTCAGCACCCAGTCCCAGCCGTTCTCCGCCCGGCTCGGCGGCCACCGCGGACCCGTCAACTCGGTGGCGTTCGCACCGGACGACCGTACGCTCGCCGTGGCCAGCTCCGACGGCACGGTGACCCTGTGGAGCACGGCCGACGGCCACCGCAGGCTCGCCACGCTCACCGTCCCCGGACGCGTCCGCTCGGTCGCCTTCAGCCCCGACGGCCGTACCGTCGCGGCGACGTCGACGAACGCGCCCGTGAGCCTGTGGGGCGCCGCCGACCATCGCAGGAAGGCCGTGCTCGACGCCAGTACGAAGGGCGCCCGCGCGGTCTCCTTCGACCCGCGCGGGCGCGCACTCGCCGTCGCGACCGCCGACGGAACCGTCCAGCTGTGGGACATCGCGCCCGAGCCCCGCGTCATCGCCTCCCTCCCCGGCCACGAAGGGACCCTCAACGCGCTGGACTACGCCCCCGACGGCCGGACACTGGTGTCGGCGGGTGACGACCGGACCGTGCGGCTCTGGGACACCGACCGCGCCCGGCCGCTCGACGTGCTCAAGGGGCACACCGACAGCGTGCTGGGTGTGGCGTTCTCCCCGGACGGACGCCAAGTGGCCTCCGCGGGCGTCGACCGCACCGTACGGCTGTGGGACGCGCGAACCGGCCGGGAGACCGCGACGTTCACGGGCAGCAGCGACGACATCAACGCCGTCGCCTACACACCCGACGGCAACACGGTCGTCGGCGCGGTCGGCGACGGCACGACCCGACTGTGGGACATCCGCAGCGAACGGCAGACCGCCGTGCTCGCCGGACACACCGACTACGTCCTCGGCGTGGCCCTGACCTCCGACGGCACCCTGCTCGCCACGGCCGGCTTCGACCAGTCCGTCGTCCTGTGGGACCTCGGCGGCCCGGTGCTGACGCCCCGTCCGTTCACCGAGGTCTGGCAGACCGAGTACAGCCCCGACGGAAAACTGCTGGCCACAGCCGACGCCGATCACACGGTACGGCTGTGGGGCGTGGCCGACCACAGGCTCCTCGGCACGTTGAGGGGCCACACCGAGACCGTCTTCTCGGTGGCTTTCTCGCCCGACGGCCGCACCCTCGCCTCGGCGAGCTCCGACGGCACGATCCGCCTCTGGGACGTGGCGAAACGCGCCCCACTGACCGAACTGACCGGCCACACCGGCGAGGTCTTCTCCGTCGCCTTCTCCCCGGACGGACGCACCCTCGCCTCGGCGGGCGCCGACCGCACCGTCCGGCTGTGGGACGTGACGAAGCGCCGTGAGCTGGCGAAGCTGACCGGCCACGAGGACTACGCCAACGATGTCGCCTTCAGCCCGGACGGCCGTACCCTGGCGAGCGCCGGCGACGATCTGACCGTACGACTCTGGGACGTCGCCTCGCACCGACCGCTCACCACACTCACCGGCCACACCGGCGCGGTGCGCGGCGTGGCCTTCAGCCCCGACGGCCGCACCCTCGCCAGCAGCGGCAACGACGGCACCGTACGCCTGTGGAACGTACGCGAACGCCGCTTGGAGACCTCCCTCACCGGCCACACCGGTTCCGCCCGGGGCATCGCGTTCTCACCCGACGGCCGTACGCTCGCCAGCAGCGGCAACGACCGTACGGTGCGCCTGTGGGACGTCGCCGGGCGGCGGCCGTGGGCGACGCTCACGGGCCACACCAACGCCGTCTGGGGCGTGGCCTTCGCCCCCGACGGGCGCACGGTGGCCAGCAGCAGCACCGACGGCACCGTACGGCTGTGGGATCTCGACCCCGGGTCCCGCCTGGCGCGGATCTGCCGACTGCGCGCGGAGATGGGCCCCGACGAGCGCGAGTCGCTGCTGCCCGGGGTGGCGCTGTCGCCGGGGACGGCCTGTGACCGTGGCTGAGGCGGACGGCCGGGCGAAGGAAGCCGAGGAATCAAGTGAGGGCGGCCGACGATCGGGTGAGGGCGGCCGGCCATCGGGCGATGCCCAACCGCCCTGTTCGGAGGGGGTTTCCCAGGTGTTTCCCTGTTGCCCGTCGGGATGGGGCGACCCCGGGATCTCGACGGGAGGGGCGCACGGCCAGCAGGCTGCTCCCTGACCACTTGAGCGAACGTGCGCTTCATCCACGTCAACAGGAAACGGGGGTTTCGGCATGGTGCGCCGGACCGGTCTCATCCGCACACTGATCGCACTATTGGCCTTCCTCTTCTGGGCACCGGTGTCCACGGCCGCCGCGGTGTCGGCGGCACCTGCCGCGGCTGCCGCCGGCGAGTGCGGCGTCCTCGCGCCGGGCGCCTCGTCGGCCGCCGAGCGGGCGATCGCCGCCGCCTGCGCCGAGGTCGCGGCCGGCACCTGGTACACATGGGGCGGCGGCCACGGCGCCCAACCCGGCGCCACCTACGGGCAGGTGGACCCCAGCGACCCGGAGGACAGCAAGCACGACCCCGAGCGGCGGGGCTTCGACTGCTCCGGCCTGGTCCGCCACGCCTACGCCCAGGCCACCGGCTCGGACATCCTCAACGGCGTCGCCAGCCAGCAGTACTACACGCACCGCGCCGCCGAGCGCTTCACCGCCGCCCAGGGCCTCGCCCCGCTCCTCCCCGGCGACCTGCTGGCGTGGGGCACCTCGAGGGACCTGCACCACATCGCCATCTACCTCGGCGCCGGCAAGATGGTCGAGGCCAAGGAGTCCGGCACCAAGCTCATGGTCAGCGACGTGCGCCTGAACGGCACCTACTTCGGCGCCGTCCGCGTCAACACCGGACAGGTCACCGGCAACATCCACCAGACCTGGGGCACCGACGTCTGGACCAAGGCCGAGCCCCGCCTCGCGGCCGCCCGCGTCTACGCCTTCCCCGGTTCCACGACCATCCGCGTCGAATGCCAGAAGCACGCCGAGTGGGTGTCGTCCGACGGCTACGAGAACGACGTCTGGTCCTACCTGCCGGACTACAAGGCCTGGGTCACCAACATCTACATCAAGGGTCCCGCCTGGCTCGAAGGGGTACCTGACTGCAACAAGCCCAAGCCCTGACACCAGGGCCATGACGGCTCGCGCCGGTGCCCCCTTGGGGGAGGGGCACCGGCGCGAGTGCGTACACAGCAAGACGTTCGTGAACGACGACGCCTAGGCGGCGGCCTCCTTGCGCACCTCATCCAGGCGCACCGGTCGGCGCTCCGCCACCGACAGGGTGCAGGCCTCGGCGATCCAGCCGGCCTCGATCGCGTCGGCGACCGTGCAGGGGGACGTGCGGGTGCCCGCCACCACCTCGGTGAAGGCGGTGAGTTCGGCGCGGTAGGCCGGGGCGAAGCGGTCCATGAAGAAGTTGTGCGGGGGGCCCGGGGGGAAGGTGACGCCCGGTTCCGCGGAGCGGAGGGGGAGCTGGGCGTCGAGGCCGGCGGCGATGCTGTCCTTCATGCCGTGCACCTCGAGGCGGACGTCGTAACCGCGCGCGTTGTGGCGGGTGTTGGAGATGACGCCGATGGTGCCGTCGTCGAAGGTGAGCAGGGAGGACGCCGTGTCGACGTCACCGGCCTCCTTGATGTACTCCGCGCCCTTGTTGCCGCCCGTCGCGTACACCTCGACGACCTCCCGGCCCGTCACCCAGCGCACGATGTCGAAGTCGTGCACCGCGCAGTCCCGGAAGATGCCGCCCGACACCGCCACGTAGGCCGCCGGCGGCGGGGCGGGGTCCAGCGTCGTCGACCGTACGGTGTGCAGCGCGCCCAGCTCGCCGCTCAGGACCGCCTCCCGGGCGGCCACACAGCCCGCGTCGAAGCGGCGGTTGTAGCCGATCTGGACCTCGATACCGCTCTCCCGCACGGCACGCAGTACGGAAAGGCTCTCCTCCACCGTCTTGGCCACCGGCTTCTCGCAGAACACCGGGATACCCGCCTCGACCGCGGCGAGGATCAGCCCCGGGTGCGCGTCCGTCGCCGCCGTGATCACCACACCGTCGATCCCGGACGCGAACACCGCCTCGGGGGAGTCGGCCACCGTGGCCCCGAACTTCTCGGCGGCGGAGGTCGCGGCGGCGGCCACCGGGTCGGAGACCACCAGCTCCTCCACGACGTCGAGCCCGGCGAGAGTTCCGGCGTGGAAGGCGCCGATGCGGCCCAGCCCCAGGATGCCCATGCGCATGGCCAATGTCCCTTTCAGATGTGCAGTGAGATCTCAGATGTGCAATGAGATAAATGAGATGGATGAAAGCAGGTCAGGGCGAGCCGGTCAGTCGGACGCGCCGGGGACGTTCTGGTCCCAGTCGATGACCGAGCCGGTCACCACGCCGCTGCGGTCGGACAGCAGGAACACCACGAAGTCGGCGATCTCGTCGACCTGGCCGAGCTTGCCCATCGGCAGGCGCTCGGCCGCCCTCTCCCGCCAGTCGTCGCCCGCCCCGTGGAACTCCCGCTGGATCGCGTCCTCGCCCTCGGTCTCCGTCCAGCCGATGTTGAGGTCGTTGATCCGGATCCGGTCCCAGCGGTGGGCGTGGGCGGCGTTGCGGGTGAGGCCCGCCAGACCGGCCTTCGCGGTGGAGTACGGCGCGAGGCGCGGCGGGCCGCCGTGCGCGCAGTTGGAGCCGATGTTGACGATCGTGCCGGGCGCCTTCCGGGCCACCAGGTGTGCGACGACCGCCTGCATCGCGAAGAAGGGCGCGCGCAGGTTGATCGCGATGTGCGCGTCGAACAGTTCCGGCGAGGTGTCGAGGAGCGAGCCCCGGGAGGTCAGGCCTGCCGCGTTGACCAGGCTGTCGATACGGCCCAGGCTCGCGATCACCTGCTCCACGCTGCCGCGCACCTGCGCCGGGTCCGCCAGGTCCGCCCGTATGAACGTGGCGCCCGTGTCCGCCGCCAGCTTCTCGCCGAGCTCGGTACGACGGCCCGTGAACGCGACGGTCGCGCCCTCGCGCAGGGCCGCGCGGACGATGCCCGCGCCCAGTCCCTGACTGCCGCCGTTGACGAGGACGACCTTGTCCTCCAGGAGTGCCATGTGGGGGAATTCCTTTCGATCAGTTGCCGCGCACGCCTCGATCGGCCACTGCGCCTCGATCAACTACTGGTCTCGATCAACTACTGGGCATCGCTCGGCCGAGAAGCGTCGTTCAGCCACAGGCATCGTTCGGTCGCGGAGCCTCGTTCAGCCGCGGCGTCGCTCCGCGCCCGCCCGCAGTTCCTCGCGCAGCCGCTCCGGGCTCCAGTCCTCGGACACGGCCCGCCACATCAGGTCCGCCTGCGACGGCGGGGCCAGCCCGTCGACCGGCGGGTCCCGGTCCAGGTCGGTGGGGAAGGGGTAGCCCTCGGCGGTGGCGGCCACCACGCGGCGCAGCCAGTCCTCGGCGGCGCCCTCGGCCCGGCGGGCGAGGAGGACCGGGAAGACGGCGTTGACCATGGCCTCGCGGTCCACGGTCTCCATGGCGCGGCCGAAGGCGGAGGAGATCTGGAGCAGGTTCGCCATGCGCCTGATGTCGGCCGAGCGGTTGTGACCGGCGGCGTGGAAGAGCGCCGGATTGAAGAAGACCGCGTCGCCCTTCTCCAGGGGCAGCTGGACGTGGTGCTCGGCGAAGTACTCCACGAACCGCGGCAGACGCCAGGCCAGATAGCCGGGCTCGTACTTCTGGGAGTGGGGCAGATACAGGGTCGGGCCGGACTCGACGGGCATGTCGCAGTGGGCCACCGCGCCCTGCAGGGTCAGTACGGGGGAGAGACGGTGGACGTGCGCCGGGTACGCGGCGGCCCGCTCCTGACCGAGGAAGCCGAGGTGGTAGTCGCGGTGCACGCTCTGCGCCGCGCCACCGGGGTTGACCACGTTGATCTGGGAGGTCACCTGGTAGCCGGGGCCGAGCCAGGCCTCGCAGACCAGCGCCAGCATGTCGTTGGCGTAGTAGTCGGCGAACGCCTCCGGGGCGCGTACGGCCGCCTTCTCCAGCGCGTTCCACACGCGGTCGTTGGCGCCGGGCTTCGCGAAGTGGTCGCCGCGGGCCGTGCCGGACGCGCGCTCCTCCTCGATGAGCGCCTCGAACACGGCCGTGGCCGTGTCCACGACACCCGTATCGGTGAAGGCCCGCTTGAGGACGACGATCCCGGGGCCGTCGAGCAGGGCGTGGACGAACTCCGCCCGCATCTCCCGGCGGTCCGGCGCGGCGCGCAGCCGCTCGCTGTCGTAGACGAGGACGTTCTGTACGACGCCTTCCGCGTACGGGTGGTCACGTGGGTCGGTGGTGCGCTCGACCAGGGCGCGGAACTCGTCGAGGTCGCAGTCCCCCTCGGACAGCCAGGTCCTTGAGCCCGCAGCGGTGAGGGCCATGTCGGATCCTTTCGCAGGCCTTGTCGGTCGGCCTTTCGTAGCGTCTGCGTCTCTGCCAGTCTTGGGGCGCGGACCCCCTCATACAACCCGCAGAGGCCCCTCAAAAACCCATCAATCACCTCCGGGAAGCGCAGCCATGGGACACCCCTACACGATCCGTGAGATCGCCCGTCAGGCCGGGCTGAGCCAGGCGACGGTCGACCGGGTGCTCAACGGCCGGGGCGGGGTGCGCGAGAGCACCGCCCGTGAGGTGCACCAGGCGGTCAAGGACCTGGACCGGCAGCGCACACAGGTGCGGATCGGCGGCCGTACGTTCATGGTCGACATCGTGATGCAGTCGCCGGACCGGTTCTCGACGGCGGTCCGGGAGGCGTTGGAGGCCGAACTGCCGTCCCTGCACCCGGCGGTCGTCCGGTCCCGCTTCCACTTCCGGGAGACCGGGTCGGCCTCGGAGATGGTGCGGGTGCTCGACCGGATCGGGCGGCGCGGCTCACAGGGGGTGATCCTCAAGGCGCCCGACGTCCCGGAGGTCACCGCCGCGGTCGAGCGGCTGGTCGCGGCCGGTATCCCCGTGGTCACCTTCGTGACCGACCTGCCGAGCAGCCCGCGCGGCGCGTACGTCGGCATCGACAACCGGGCCGCCGGGACGACCGCCGCGTATCTGATCCGGCAGTGGCTCGGCGATCGGCCCGATGCCGTGCTGGTGACGATCAGCCGGAGCTTCTACCGCAACGAGGAGGAGCGCGAGATGGGGTTCCGGGCGGCGATGCGGGCCGCCGAGCCGGGGCGGGCGCTCGTCGAGGTCACCGACAGCGACGGCCTCGACACCACCCAGCGGGAACTCGTCCTCGACGCGCTGAAGCGGGAACCCGGCATCGGCGCCGTCTACTCCATCGGCGGCGGCAACACCGCGACCCTCGACGCCTTCGCCGAGCTCGGCCGGGAGCCGCATGTCTTCGTCGCGCACGACCTCGACCACGACAACACCCGGCTGCTGCGCGAACGCCGGCTCTCCGCCGTGCTCCACCACGACCTTCGCCAGGACATGCGCCGTGCCTGCCAGACCATCATGCGGGCCCACCACGCCCTCCCGGACGAGGGCCCCTTCCTGCCGTCCGCGATCCAGGTGGTGACCCCGTTCAACATGCCACCGGGGGTGGGGACCGGGAGTGTTCCGGGGGCGGGACCGGTATAGGAGGGAGAGCCGGCGTTTCATGGCTCGAGGAAGGTCAGCTGCCTTCTTCGCCGCCGCCGAGTTCGCTGCCGGGAACCCGAACGGCCCGGAACGTACGCCGGTACGCCAGCGGTGACACGCCGATCGTCGCGTGCAGGTGCTGGCGCAGGGACGTGCCGGTGGCGAAGCCGACCCGGGTGGCGATGTCGTCGACCGGGAGGTCGGTGGATTCGAGGAGGTGGCGGGCGCGGGCCACGCGCTGTTGGACGATCCAGCGGCCGGGGCTCATGCCGACCTCGTCGTTGAAGCGGCGGGCGAAGGTGCGCAGGCTCATCCGGGCGTGCCGTGCGAGGTCGGCGAGGGCGAGCGGCGCGTCGAGGTGTTCCAGGGCCCACTGCCGGGTGGCGGCGGTGCCGTTGGCCGGGTCCTGCGGCACGGGCTGCTCGATGTACTGGGCCTGGCCGCCCTCCCGCCAGGGCGGCACCACGCACCGCCGGGCCACCCGGTTGGCGACCTCGCTGCCGTGGTCCTCACGCAGCAGATGCAGACAGATGTCGATACCTGACGCGGCGCCGGCCGAGGTCAGGATGTCGCCGTCGTCGACGAACAACACATCGGGGTCCAGGTCGACCTCCGGGAAGCGGCGCCTGAACATCTCGGCGAGCGCCCAGTGCGTGGTGGCGGGGCGGCCGTCCAGCAGACCTGCGGCGGCGAGCACGAAGGCGCCGGAGCAGATGGACACCAGCCGGGTGCCGGGCCGGATCCGCGCCAGCGCCGCCGCCACCGGGCCCGGCAGCTCGGTCGACATCAACTCGGCCGCCGCGGGGGACAGGCCGAACGAGGCGACGATCACCGTGTCGGCCGTGTCCAGCACCTCGGGGCCGTGGTCCACGGTGATGGCGAAGTCCGCTGCCGTACGCACGGGGCCGCCGTCGACGGTGCAGGTCAGCACCTCGTACAGACCGTCGATGGCGCCGAGGATGCGGCTCGGCATGCCGAGTTCGAAGGGATAGACCCCGTCGAGCGCGAGGACCACGACACGGTGGGGAGAGGTCATGCCGGACAGTGTGCCACGACGCGTGGCACGATCCCATCGAATGATGGCCATCCTGCCATTGTCGTGATCGCGGGCCCGCAGCAGGCTGAACGGCATGAGTGACAACAACGACAGCAGGACCGGCGACGGCACCACCATGCGCGCGGTCAGCCAGGACGGCTTCGGCGGCCCGGAGGTGCTGAACGAGGTCGAACTGCCGCGCCCCGTCCCGCGGATGAGCGAGATCCTCGTACGGGTGCACGCGGCGGGTGTGAACCCGACCGACTGGAAGAACCGGGCCTTCGGACTGTGGCACCCCGACCCGCTGCCCGTGCTGGGCTGGGACGTCTCCGGGGTCGTCGAGGAGGTCGGCCTCGGGGTCACCCTGTTCAAGCCGGGCGACGAGGTGTTCGGGATGCTGCCCTATCCGCACGCGGCGGGCGCGTACGCCGAGTACGCCAAGGCACCCACCCGCTCCTTCGCGCTCAAGCCGGCGAACATCGACCACGCCGAGGCCGGTGCCCTGCCGCTGGCCGCGCTCACCGCGTACCAGGCGCTCGTCGACACGGCCGACGTACGGCCGGGACAACGCGTCCTGATCCACGCGGCGGCCGGGGGCGTCGGTCATCTCGCCGTACAGATCGCCAAGGCACGGGGCGCGTACGTCATCGGTACGGCCAGTGCCGGCAAGCACGAACTGCTGCGCGAGCTGGGGGCGGACGAGCTGATCGACTACCGGACCACGGACTTCACGGAGGCCGTCTCCGATGTCGACGTGGTCCTGGACACCCTCGCCGGTGACGTCCGCAGCCGTTCCCTGGACGTTCTGCGGGAGGGCGGGGTGCTCGTCACCATCCTGCCGCTCGGCTACGAGGCCGACGCCGAGCGGGCCGCCGAGCTGGGCGTTCGGCTGGAGGCCCTGCTCGTCGAGGCCGACCAGGCCGGGATGCGGGCCATCGCCGAGCTGGTGGAGAAGGGGCAGCTCCGGGCCCGTATCGAGGCGACGTTCCCGCTGGAGGAGGCGGGCAAGGCGCACGCCCTCGGGGAGACCGGCCGCACGACCGGGAAGATCGTTCTCACGGTGCGCTGACTCGGCGCTCTCACTTGCTGATTCCGGTGTGACGGGGCCCCTGAGCCGGGCCCCTCATCACATCGGCTTCCGGCGAGGTCAGCTCCTGACGAGCTCGGCCTCACGGCTCCCGGCAGCGGTCTCCACCGTCACGGCCACGGTCACCGGCTGCGCCAGGGCCATCGGCTCCGGCACGGAACCCGTGGCCGTCCGCTCCTCCCGCGTGCGGTACAGCCACCCGATGTCGCGGCCGAAGGACCAGATCAGAGAGCCCAGGGCCAGCGCGACCAGGGCGAAGCCCGCGGCGTACGGCAGCAGGCCGGAGGCGGCGACCAGCAGGAAGACACCCTGCACCGCGGCGACCGTCTTGCGGGCCATGCTGTGCGGGAGGGAACCGTTCAGCCACGGCAGGGCCTTGGCGGCGGCGACGAAGGCGTAGCGCATGACGCCGATCAGCAGGACCCACGGACCCAGCGACATGGACACGTACACGCTGAGCACGAGGATCAGGAACGCGTCGACCTCCATGTCGAAGCGGGCGCCCAGCGCGGTCGAGGTGCCGGTGCGGCGGGCCACCTTGCCGTCGACGCCGTCGAGGATGAGGGCCACGGCGGTCAGGCCGACGAAGAGCGAGACGGGCGGCGAGCTCTGGAACGAGTCGGCGACCAGGGCGGTGACGGCGCCGACCAGTATCGCCCGGCCGAGCGTGACGCGGTTGGCGGGGCCGAAGGTGCGGGTCCGGGTGCGCAGCAGGGCCCGGTTGAGCACCGCCCAGGTCGCGAGCCCGAAGGCCAGTCCGGTCAGCCAGCCCGCCGGACCCAGGCCGATCGCCGTGCCCAGGAAGGCGAGGAGCAGCACCTGGGCACCGGCGCCCACGGTCGTCTCCGAGAGCAACAGCCGGCCGTCGTAAGTGTTGATCAGGGCCACCGCAAACCTTCCAAGCGTGTGTGACAGAAACGATCATCGCCGCGTACCGTGTCCGCGACTCCCACCGCTGCGTACGTGGAGAAGCGCCCGACCGTTCACGGAGACGCACATGAAACCAACGGCTCGCTCCTTCTGGCTCCGCTCACCCGGGCAGGGGGAGATCCGTGCGGAGACCCTCACCGGACCCGCCGGGGGCGAGGTGCTGGTCCGCGCCCTGTACTCGGGTGTCAGCCGTGGCACCGAGACCCTCGTGTTCCGCGGATCGGTGCCCGAGAACCAGCACGCGGCGATGCGCGCGCCCTTCCAGGAGGGCGAGTTCCCCGCACCCGTGAAGTACGGCTATCTCAGCGTCGGACGGGTGGAGGAGGGGCCGGAGGAACTCATCGGCAGAAACGTTTTCTGTCTGTATCCGCACCAGACCCGGTACGTCGTCCCGGCGAGCGCCGTCACCGTCGTACCGGAGTCCGTGCCCGCCGCCCGCGCCGTCCTGGCCGGGACCGTCGAGACCGCCGTCAACGCGCTGTGGGACGCGGCGCCCCTCATCGGCGACCGGATCGCCGTCGTGGGCGGCGGCATGGTCGGCTGCTCGGTGGCCGCGCTGCTCGCCCGTTACCCGGGGGTGCGGGTCCAGCTCGTCGACGCCGACCCGGCGCGCGCCGACATCGCCCGCGCGCTCGGTGTCGACTTCGCGCTGCCGGGGGAGGCGCTGGGGGAGTGCGACCTGGTCGTGCACGCCAGCGCCAGCGAACCGGGACTCGTACGGTCGCTCGAACTCCTCGCCGCCGAGGGCACGGTGATCGAGCTGAGCTGGTACGGCGACCGCCGTGTCGCCCTGCCGCTCGGCGAGGCCTTCCACTCGCGCCGCCTCACCCTCCGCAGCAGCCAGGTCGGCACCGTCTCCCCGTCGGGGCGCCCCGGCCGGACGTACGCCGACCGGCTCGCCCTCGCGCTCGAACTCCTCGCCGACGACCGCTTCGACGCGCTCGTCACCGGCGAGTGCGCCTTCGAGGAGCTTCCGGAGGTCCTGCTGAAGCTCGCGAGCGGCGAGCTGCCGGGCCTCTGTTACCGAGTCCGGTACGCCACCGAGTGACCTACCGATGAGTCAGCTCAGCCGCCCCACCCGTCCCTGAACTGCCCGAACGGAACGCCGGCCGCCTGAGAAACCGCAAAAGTCGGCTGAACACCGGGTAGGGAGCAGCCGTACTACACGGCATGCCCCGGCCCGGGGGCAGACGTACCGCACTGGAGGGTCGTCCGTTGTTCAGCATCACCGTCCGCGATCACATCATGATCGCCCACAGCTTCCGCGGGGAGGTCTTCGGACCCGCGCAGCGCCTGCACGGCGCCACCTTCCTCGTGGACGCCACCTTCCGGCGCGCCGAGCTGGACGACGACAACATCGTCGTAGACATCGGGCTGGCCACGCAGGAACTCGGTGCCGTGGTGAGCGAGTTGAACTACCGCAACCTCGACAACGAGCCCGACTTCGCGAACACCAACACCTCGACGGAGTTCCTGGCCAAGGTCATCGCCGACCGGCTCGCCGAACGGATCCACAAGGGCGCCCTCGGTGAGAACGCCAAGGGCATCGCGGGCATCACGGTCACCCTGCACGAGTCCCACATCGCCTGGGCGAGTTACGAGCGTGCCCTGTGACCGACGTGACCATCGACCGGACGGCCGTCGGCACCACCGCCCCCGCGAACGGCATCGCCGCCCAGGTGAACGGGGGAGAGCAAGTGAGGCTCGGTTACGTGCCCGTGCAGAACGCGGCGCTGAAGAACGCCGCGATCGTGCCCATGTCGCTGCGCTCGGTGCACTTCGTGATGCCGGGCGGCGTCGACGACCCGGGCCGGCCCAGCGGCGGCAACGCCTACGACCGCCGGATCTGCCTCGATCTGCCCGGCTTCGGCTGGCAGGTGCACAAGCACGCCGTCGACGGCAGCTGGCCCCGCCCGGGCGCCGAGGCGCGCGCCGAACTCGCCCGTACGCTGCGGGAACTGCCCGACGGCACGGTCGTCCTGCTCGACGGACTGGTCGCCTGCGGAGTCCCCGAGATCGTCCTGCCCGAGGCCGAACGCCTGTGCCTCGCCGTGCTGGTGCACCTCCCGCTCGGCGACGAGACCGGACTGGAGCCCGAGGTCGCCGCCGAACTCGACGCCAAGGAGCGGACGACCCTGCGGGGCGTGTCCGCGGTGATCGCCACCAGCGACTGGGCCGTACGCCGGCTCGTCTCCCACCACGGCCTCGCCCCCGAGAGCGTCCATGTCGCCGCCCCCGGCGCCGACATCGCGCCCCTCGCCTCCGGCACCGACGGTGTCTCCCGGCTGCTGTGCGTCGCCGCCGTCACCCCGCGCAAGGGGCAGCACCGGCTGGTCGAGGCCCTGGCCACCGTCACGGACCTGCCGTGGAGCTGCGTCCTGGTCGGCAACCTCGACCAGGAGCCGGAGTACGTCGACCACATCCGGGCCCTCATCGCCGAGTTCGGCCTGGAGGACCGGCTGCACCTGGCCGGACCGCAGTCCGGCGCGGCACTCGACGCCAGTTACGCCGCCGCCGACCTCATGGTCCTCACCTCGTACGCCGAGACGTACGGCATGGCGGTCACCGAGGCCCTGGCGCGCGGTATCCCCGTACTGGCCACGGACGTCGGCGGTGTCCCGGAGGCCGTCGGGCGCGCCCCCGACGGCGGGGTGCCCGGCATCCTCGTACCGCCGGAGAACCCCGCGGCCATCGCGGCGGAGCTGCGCGGCTGGTTCGGGGAGGCCGACGTACGGCGTCGGCTGAAGGCCGCGGCGCGCGGGCGCCGGGCCGCGCTGGACGGGTGGGCGACCACGGCCCGCAGCCTCGCCCATGTACTGGGCCGGCTGCGGCACGAACCTCGGAGGGCGGCATGACCACTTCTCCCGATACGACCACTGGTGCCGTCGCGTCCGCTTCCGGCCCGGTGCTGAGCATGGCCGGGCGCGGCGGCGCCACACCGGCGCCCGAGGGGCACCAGTACGCCCCGCAGTGGCTGGAGTTGCGCGAGAGCGCCGACGCCGCCGCCCGCGCGGTGGATCTGCTCGACCCGCTGCGGATCCGGCTCGCGAACCTGCCGCGCCGTGCCACCGGGCTGATCGTCCACGACCTCGGCTGCGGCACCGGCTCGATGGGCCGCTGGCTCGCGCCCCGGCTCGACGGCGCCCAGCAGTGGGTGCTGCACGACCAGGACCCCGGCCTGCTGCGCCTGGCCATGGCGCGGGCGCCGCGTGCCGCCGCCGACGGCAGCCCCGTCACGGTCACCACACGACGCGGCGACATCGGGCGGCTGACGGCGGACGACCTGGCCGGTGCCTCGCTGGTCACCGCCTCCGCGCTGCTCGACGTCCTCACCCGCGAGGAGATCGAGACGCTCGCCGCGGCCTGCGCCGGTGCCGGGGTCCCCGCCCTGCTGACCCTCTCGGTCGTGGGCCGCGTCGACCTCGTCCCGGCCCACCCGATGGACGCCGAGATGGCCGAGGCCTTCAACGCCCACCAGCGCGCCTCCGAGTTGCTCGGCCCGGACGCGATCACGGTGGCCTGCGAGGCCTTCGCCCAGCGGGGCGCCACGGTCCGGGTCCACCCGAGCCCCTGGCAGCTCGACGAACGGCACGCCGCCCTCACCGAGGAGTGGCTGCGCGGCTGGGTCGGCGCGGCCTGCGAACAACGCCCCGAGCTCACCGACCGCGCCGCCGCGTACCTCCGCGAACGCCTGGAGGCCAACGCCGCCGGCACCCTCCGAGTCGTCCTCCACCACAGCGACCTGCTGGCGCTGCCCCGGCCGACGGGCGGGGTCTCATGACGGCGCCGGTGGAGGAGGCGATCGCGGCGCCTTCCTCGGCCGTCGAGAGCTGGTCGCGCCCCCGCGCGGTGCCGGTGCGGGCGGCCGGATCGGCGTCGCCCGTCGCGGACCCGTACCCCACTGCGGCGGAAACGCCGGCGGAAGCGTCGGCCGAGGCCCCGGTGGCGCCCCGTCCCCGCCGCAGCGTCAAGCTCACCCGTGCCCTTCGCGCCCACTTCGGCTCGATTGCCGGAACGGTCATCCTCGCTGTCGTCGTATGGCGGCTCGGGACCGGGGTGTTCATCGACGGGCTGCGGCGGATCGACGCCGGGACGCTGGTCGCGGCTGTCGGGATCGGCGTGGTGACGACGGTGTTCAGCGCCTGGCGGTGGTGTGCCGTGACGCGGGCGCTCGGGATCACCCTGCCGCTCGGGCCGGCCGTCGCGGACTACTACCGGGCGCTGTTCCTGAACGCGGCGCTGCCCGGCGGGGTCCTCGGCGACGTCCACCGGGCCGTGCGGCACGGGCAGAGCTCCGGGGACATGGGGCGCGGGGTGCGGGCGGTGGTGATCGAGCGCACCGCGGGCCAGTTGGCGCTGGCCGTCGTGGGCGTAACGGTCCTGCTGATCCTGCCGTCCCCGGTGCTGGACGAGACCCGTCACACGGTGGGCCTTCTGGCCCTCGCCGCACTGGGCGCGCTCGCGATCCGGGCGGCGGTACGGATGGGCCGCGCCTCCGGCCGGTCGAGCGGTCGGGGCGGCCGGGTCCGGGCCGCGTTCGGCGAGGCGCGCGATGTGCTGCTGGCCCGTCGCAGCGGATCCGCGGTGGTGGTCTCGTCGGTGGTGGTGCTCGCCGGATATGTGGCGATGTTCCTGCTCTCCGCACGTGTCGCCGGATCCGCCGCGACCCCGCTGGAGTTGCTGCCGCTGGCACTGCTGGCCCTGATCGCCATGAGCCTGCCGCTGAACGTCGGCGGCTGGGGCCCCCGGGAAGGCGTCACCGCGTGGTCCTTCGGCGCCGCCGGTCTCGGCGCCTCCCAGGGGCTGACCGTGGCCGTCGTCTACGGCGTGCTCAGCTTCGCGGCCGGCCTGCCCGGGGCCGCCGTACTCGTCGGACGCTGGTACGGCTCCCTGCGGGCGCGCCGTCAGTCCTCCGAGGAGGCTGTCGCCGAAGGAAGTTCCGGCGGAACCGCTCCCTTGTCCCAGGCGTCCGAGGTGACCACGGAGAAATACGCGCCGAAGGACTGGACCAGTGCTGCCAGCAACTCCTGCCCCTTCACTGCGGACGCCAGGGACGGACGGCCGATGACACCGGAATCGGTGTAGGCCGACATACCGAGGGAGAGGAGATGACGGCGGTCGTCGGCAAGGAAATCGGTGGTCTCGTGACCGGGCCGGACCAATTCGGGATGGCAATGCAGAAGTATGGAGGTCTCTATTTCTCCCGCATGCATATCACTGAGCAACGAGGTCTCTACACCCGCCCGTTCGCGTGCGGTGTCCCAGTCCTCCATGGCTGGGAAAAGCGCCATTCGATGTCCCTCCGCGGTGGATTCCTGGACGACATTTCCCAGGACGTAATTCCCACCGTGTCCGTTGACCACGACCAGCGCCTCGACGCCCGATCGGCGCAGGGAGGCGGCGATGTCGCGGACCACGGCGTGCAGGGTCGTCGCGGAGATGCTCACCGTGCCCGGCCAGGCCGCGTGCTCGTGCGAGCAGGCGATGGTCACCGGCGGCAGCAGGTGCACCGGGTACGCGGCGGCTATCTCCCGGGCTATGGCACAGGCCACGAGCGTGTCGGTGGCCAGCGGCAGATACGGGCCGTGCTGCTCGAAACTGCCGACCGGAAGCACGGCCACCTGCCGGCCGGCGCCCGCGCCGCGCGCCCGTACGTCCGCGGTGGTGTCGGCGGGAAGCAGCCCGGACACCGTCGACTTCGACCCGCCTCCCTGGGACTGCGTATCGGACCTCGATCCCGAACTGCTCATCTTTTCACGGCCTTTCGTCTCTGCTGATGCTCCGTCATTTTCGCATGACGTCAGGGCTTACCAGATAGGAACCAGATCATGACAGAAAATGTTGGCGTACTCGGCGCGAATGCCCAGTCCTCCGGTGCCGTACGCGTGGTGAATGCTCCGCTGCCCACCTCCTACGGCGACTTCGAGGCCGTAGGCTATCTCGACCAGGACCGCGGCGAGGAACAAGTGGCGCTGGTGTACGGCGACATCAGCGGCGGCGAGGGAATTCTGATCCGGCTGCACTCCGAGTGCCTGACCGGTGACGCGTTCGGCTCCCAGCACTGCGAATGCGGCGAGCAACTCGACAGCGCGCTCAGGGCGATAGTCGCCGAGGGGCGGGGCATCCTCGTCTACCTCCGGGGCCACGAGGGCCGGGGCATCGGTCTGCTCGCCAAGCTCCAGGCGATGAAGCTCCAGGCGGAGGGCCTGGACACGGTCGAGGCGAACATCGCCCTCGGTCTGCCGGTGGACGCCCGCGACTACCGGGTGGCCGCCGAGATGCTGCACGACCTCGGCGTACGGTCGGTGCGGCTGATGTCGAACAACCCGCGCAAGCGGGAGGCGCTGCTGCGGCACGGCATCGACGTCGCCGAGCAGGTGCCGCTGCTGATCACGCCGTGCGAGGACAACATCACGTATCTGCGTACCAAGCGTGAGCGGCTCGACCACTATCTGCCGCACCTGGACGCGGTGGTCCACTCCTCCTGAGTCGCCGCTCCTGAACGCCGGGGTTCGCGCGGCGGCCGTCATCGGGTGCCCCACCCGACATCGGCCGCCGCGCCCGCCGGACGACCCCTCGGAACACATCAGCACCCGCCGGACGACTCCTCGGAACACATCGACACCCGCCGGACGACCCGCCGGACCATGTCCGCGCGTGCCGTCGCTTCGGCCGAGTCCGCGGGCGAGCCGCATGAACGTTCGCCTGCGGTGGAAGATCTGACTCCGTCGGGCAGACCGACCACGGTCGGACGAAGGGAGCCGCGTTCGTGATCCGCAGCGCACGGGTCGTCGTCATCGGCGGCGGTGTCATCGGCACGAGCATCGCCTATCACCTGGCCGCCACCGGCGTGGACGACGTCGTCCTCGTCGAACGCGACGAACTCGCCTCCGGCTCCACCGCACGGGCGGCCGGCGGCGTACGCGCACAGTTCTCCGACGAACTCAACATCCAGCTCGGCGCCCGCAGCCTGGAGGCGTTCGACCGGTTCGGACAGGAACTCGGCCACGACATCGGCCTCCACCGCGTCGGCTATCTCTTCCTGCTGTCCACCCCCGACGACGTCGCCCGCTTCGAGGCGAGCGTCGAGGCGCAGAACGACCTGGGCGTACCGAGCCGCATGATCGACCCCGCCGAGGCCCAGCGGCTCTCCCCGCTGATCAGCACCGAGGGGCTGCTCGCCGCCGCGTTCTCACCCGACGACGGGCACTGCACCCCCGAGTCGGTGGTCCACGGCTACGCGGCCGGTGCCCGCCGCCATGGCGCGACCATTCTGCGCAAGTGCGAGGTGCTGGGCATCGAGACCTGGCGGGACACCATCACGGCGGTGGTCACCAGCAAGGGCCGTATCGTCACCGACACCGTCGTGTGCGCGGCCGGCGCCTGGTCCCGGTCCATCGGCGCCATGGTCGGCGTGGACCTCCCGGTGGAGCCGCTGCGCCGCCAGATCGCCGTCACGGAGCCGGTCGCGGACCTCCCGCCGGAGCTGCCCATGACGATCGACTTCACCAGCAGCCTCTACTTCCACACCGAGGGCCCCGGCCTGCTCGTCGGCATGTCCGACCCCGATGAACGGCCCGGCTTCGCCACCGAGACCCATGACCGCTGGATCCCCCGCCTGTACGAGGCCATGCAACACCGCGCCCCCGCCCTGCTCGACCTCCGTCGCACGGGAGGCTGGGCCGGCCTGTACGAGATCACACCGGACCACAACGCCCTGATCGGCGAGGCCACCTCCTGCTCCCGCTTCCTCTACGCGACCGGTTTCTCCGGCCACGGGTTCCTCCAGGGCCCGGCGGTCGGCGAGGTGGTCCGCGACCTGTACCTCGGGCGCGTACCCTTCGTCGACATCAGCCCCCTGAGCGTCGACCGCTTCTCGGCCGACGCACTCCGTCCGGAGGTCAACCTCGTATGACCGAGCTCTACTTGTGGCTCCGCCATGAGACCCGCTCCACCGAACGCCGCACCCCGATCGTGCCGGCCGACGCACGCCGGCTCATCGAGAGCGGAGCGAGGATCACGGTCGAGGACTCCCCCCAACGGGCCTTCCCCATCGAGGCCTACGAAGAGGCCGGGTGCCAGATCGCCGACCCGGGATGGTGGGTGTCGGCGCCGCCCCATGCGGTGATCATCGGACTCAAGGAACTGCCGGACGAGCCGACGGAGTTGACCCACCGGCACATCTTCTTCGGCCATGCCTACAAGGGGCAGCCCGGCGCCGAGACCCTGCTGCGCAGGTTCGCGGCCGGTGGCGGTTCGCTGCTCGACCTGGAGTACCTGGTGGACGACCAGGGCCGCAGGCTCGCCGCCTTCGGCTTCTGGGCCGGTTATCTGGGCGCGGCCCTGGCCGTGCTGCACCACCGGGACGCTCTGAGTGCCCCGCTGGTGCCGACGACCAAGGAGGAGTTGGAGGCCCGACTCCGCTCCTCGCGGGGCGAGTTGAGCGCTCTGGTGATCGGTGCCCTGGGCCGCAGCGGACGCGGTGCGTCCGCCGCGCTCGGCGAGGCCGGTGTCGAGCCGACCCGCTGGGATCTGGCCGAGACCCGTGACCTGGACCGAGGGGCCCTGCTGGCCCATGAGCTGATGGTCAACACCGTCCTGACGACGAGCCCGGTCCCGCCCTTCCTGACCGACAAGGACCTCGACGGCCCGGACCGCCGGCTGCGGACCCTCGCGGACGTCACCGTCGACGTCGGCTCGCCCATGAACGTCCTGCCGATCTACGACACGACCACCGACTGGGAGCACCCCGTACGCCGGTTGCGCGAGCAGCCCCCGCTCGACCTCATCGCCATCGACAACCTGCCCTCGCTGCTGCCGAGGGAGGCGAGCATGGACTTCTCGGCGGCGCTGCTGCCGCAGTTGCTGGAATTCGAGGCGCCGGAGGCGGGCGGACCATGGGGGCGCTGTCTGGACCGGTTCCGTCAGGCGTCCCGCGAGGTGGGCAGCACACCATGACCGCTGCTTGAAAATGACATCGACGAAGGGGAGTTGCCCGATGGCTGACGTCGTTCCCGCGAGCGGTACCGTCCACTGGGTCGGTGCCGGTCTGTCCACGGGCAGCGGCCTCGCGTCGTTGTGCGAGACCGCCGCGTCCGTACGGCTGTGGCACCGCACCGAGGAGCGCGCCGAACAGGCCCTGGCGGCACTGGGCTTGACGGGACGCGCCGAGCCGCGTGCGTACACGCTGTCGGCGCTGGCGGCCGAGCTGGCTCCCGGGGACGTGGTGGTCTCGATGCTGCCGGCCCCGGAGCACGCGCCGCTGCTCGGGGTGTGCGTGAAGGCGCGGGCCCACTTCGCGTGCTCCAGCTATGTCTCGGACGCGGTGCTCGAACTGGTGCCGGCGGCCGAGGCGGCGGGTGTCACCGTCCTCACCGAGGCGGGCCTCGACCCGGGCATCGACCATCTCTTCGCGCACAGCCTGATCGCCCGGGCGAGCGAGGCGATCGGCGCCGAGACGGTCGCCTCGTACACCCTCACCTCGTACTGCGGCGGCGTCCCGGCCGTGCCGAACGACTTCCGGTACCGCTTCAGCTGGGCACCGGCCGGGGTGCTGAGTGCCCTGCGCTCACCGGCGCGTTACATCGAGGACGGCGCGGAGACTACGGCCCCGCGCCCCTGGGCGGCCACCCGCCCGCATGTCGTCGACGGTGAGACCTTCGAGGCGTACCCCAACCGGGACAGCGTGCCGTTCATCGACCAGTACGGGTTCCCGGCGGCCTGGAAGCCGCGGACCTTCGTCCGCGGCACCCTCCGCCTCGACGGCTGGCTGACGGCCTGGGCCCCGGTCTTCGAGGAACTCGACCGGGGGGACGACGAGCGCATCGCCGCCCTCGCCCAGGAGCTGGCGGCCCGTTACCCGACAACGGACACCGACCGGGACCGAGTGGTCCTGGCCGTCTCCCTGGACGTTCAGGCGGGTTCGGGCACCGCCTGGACCGGCCGCTACCTCCTCGATCTGACCGGCACGGCCGAGGAGAGCGCCATGGCCCGCTGCGTCTCCCGCCCCCTCGCCCTGGGCGTCGGACACATCCTCGACGGTTCGCTGCCGGCGGGGCTGAGCCGGGCGGCGGAGACGGGGGAGCGGTCGGAAGAGTGGCTGGCAGAACTGCGGCGGGACGGGGTCGCGTTCGCGCTGCGGGTGGGGCGGTAAGGGGGTTGGGGGCGGTTTGCGGGCCGCCCCCGGTAGGTGTGTCAGGCGGACTTCGCCGTGGCGGCGGCGTACATCGCGATGAGGGTCGGGATGCACGTAAAGATTGCAATCTTCACTGCAGCAAGCCTTTGCTGCGCACGACGAGTCGCCTCGTGGGTGTGCTTCAAGGGGGGCCTTTCGGGGCAGATTTCGATTACCAGTACGTAGCCAGAGCGGCTGTTCGTATAGGTCTGGATCTTATCGAATCGGGCGTCGAATGCATTCCCCTGAGCGGAAAGTCGTCGATCTTGTGTGCAGTCAGACGCGCAATCGGTCAGACTTGATCATTTGCGTGCGGATACGTTTCAGCTCCTCCTCGGCCCGCGCCTCCTCCTCGGGCGAGTGAATGCGCCGGGCCGCCTCAAGCGCCGACATGAGGTGGCCCACGGCGGTCACCGCCCGACCGCGAGCGAACTCGCAGCTGCCCAGGGCACGTTGCGCCTGGATCTCCTCCAGGGCCGCACCGATGTCCCTGGCGAGGGTGAGCGCGCGCTGAAGGTGGTCCACGGCCCGATCGACGTCGGACAAGTCCTGGTGGGCGCGCCCCAGCCGAGTGAGTGCGATCGCCTCGTTCTTCCGCGCGCCCATCCGGCGGAAGACCGGTAGCGCCTCCTGGCACAAATCGATCGCCGTGGTCGCGTCGCCCGTCGCCAGGTGGGCCTCGGCGATGTTGATCTGCAAAATCGCTCTGTCCGAAGGGTTTCCGGTGCTCTTCACGATCCGCAGCGAGCGCTCCAACGTCCGTCGGGCGCCCACCGGGTCACCGGTCTCGATCAGCAAATGGCCGAGGTTGTTGAGGGTCTTCGCGAGCATGCGCTGGTCGTCCGCGTACTCGAAACCGGCGATCGCGGCCTGGAACCATGTCCGTGCCTGCTCATGCTCACCGAGGTACAGCAGGCAGATGGCGATGTTGTTCTGGCAGCGCGTCTGCCGCCAGCGATCTCCTGTCGCGGCGCACAGCGTCAAGGACTCCCTCTGGAAGGCCAGAGCCTGCTGGAACCGGCCCAAGTGCCAGTACAAAATGCCCAGTTCTCGCAGTGCGTCGGCCTCGGCATCCCGGTCGCCGATGGTCCGCGCACACGCCAGAGCCTCCTTGGCGACCCGGTCCGCCTCCTCGAAACTCCCGGTCGCCGTGTACACCGGGCTCAGATCCAGCAGCGCCCGGCACAGGGCGTCGTGACGACCGATGCCGCGCCAGTGGGCGACGGCCGCCTCGTGCAGTCGTACGGAATCCGTCCAGTAGCACTCGCCGTCGAGGAACCCCGCCAGGACGTGGCTCAGCTGGGCGGCCCGCGTCCGCGCCCCGTGCTGCCGCAGATGCCGCTCGGTGCTGAGCAGGTTCTGCCGCTCGGTGGTGAACCAGGTCAGGGCGTCGGCGCTGGTCCGGGGCGTGGGCCAGGGCGGTGACGGTGCGGCGGTGTCCGTGTCGTGCACGCGCGGACGTATCCGGCGTGGATACAGCAACCGGTCGCAGTGGTCCGCGGTACGGACGTAGTGGTCGACGAGCCGAGCACGTGCCGCCTCGCGGTGTTCATCGGTGTCCTGGGCCGTGGACAGCAGGTGGGCGTACTCGCCGAGCAGGTCGTGGAAGCGGAAGCGGTTGGGGACCGGTTCCTGGAGGACATGGCATTGGAGGAGTGATTCGAGCAGCCGTTCCGTTTCATCGAGAGGGCGGCCGAGGAGGGCGGCTGCCGCCTGGGGACCGAACTCGGGGCCCAGGTGGAGGCTCAGCAGACGGAAGCAGGACCGCTCGGCGGGGGAGAGGGTCTGGTAGGAGACCTCGAAGGCGCGGGCTATCTCCGAGTAGCCGTCGCGGATCTGGGCGAGGCGGTCCGTGGTGCGGGAGAGCAGTTCACGCAGGACGGTGAGATTCCAGGAGGGATGCGCGCTCAGCCGGTTGGCGGCGATCTCGATCGCGAGAGGCAGGTACCCGCAGAGGCGGACGATCTCCTTCAGTTCCTCCAGCTCCGCGGACGCCTCGGCGCTCGTGGTGTCCGTCGGTGCTTCAAGTCCCGCGAACTCCCGGAACAGGGCCACCGCGTCCGCCGCCGGCAGCACGTCGAGCGCCAGCGAACGCCCGCTCGGCAGACCGACCAGCCGGCGACGACTGGTGATGATCACGAAGCACTCGGTGTTGCCGGGCAGCAGGGGCCGTACCTGCTCGGGGCCCGCCGCGTCGTCGAGGATGATCAGGGCGCGCCGGTGGCCCAGGGCCTGGCGCCAGAGCGCGGCTCGTTCCTCGACATCGGTCGGGATGGAGTCCGGGGGCACTTCGAGGAGACGGAGGAGGGTCGCGAGGGCGGCTTGGGGGGAGAGGGGTTCCTGGCCCTGGGCATGAGCGCGCAGGTTGACGTAGATCGAGCCGTCCGGGAAGCGGTCTCCGAACTCGTGGGCCGCGCGAATCGCCAGCGCCGACTTGCCGACTCCGGCCATTCCCGAGATGGACTCCAGGGTGACGATCGCGCCGTCGCGCGAGGCCGTGTCGATGGCGGTGCGGATCCGCTCCATCTCACCGTGACGGCCCACGAGCGGTGCCTGGCGGGGAAGACGGTCGGGCACGGGACGCGGCCGTCGGGTGTCGGCGGAAGGCGGGACACGGACCTCCGCGGGTCCTCGGATGAGCTCGTGGAGCGGGCCCCGGCCGAGGATGTGCCGGTGGATGCGGACCAGCTCCTCGCCGGGATCCGTGCCGAACTCGGACCTGAGGATCCTGCGCACGCGCTGATAGAGGTGCAGCGCCTCCGCGTGGCGCCCGCTGCCGTAGTAGACGATCATCAACTGGCCGGCGAGGGCCTCGTCGCCGCGGTACTCGTCGACCAGAGCCGACAACTCGCCCGCCATCTCGGCGAACCGGCCGAGCCGCATCTCCACGGTGATGCGCGCGGTGACGACGCCACGTCTCTTCTCCGCCATCGTGCCGCGGATTCGCTGCGCCCACAGACCGGGCAACCCGGCCAGCGGCTCCTCCCAGAGACGCTCCGCGTCCCGTAACAGCGCGGCTGCCCGGGCGTCGTCGCCCTCGGCCGCGACCGTTCCGGCCCGCTCGGCGAGCCGGACGAAGCGGTGCCAGTCGACGGTGTCCGGGGCGGCGACCAGGGTGTACGTGTGGGTGCGTTGGGTGATGGCCGGGGTCGTCGAGCCGGGCTCGGCGGTCCGGATCGCCCGCCGGATGCGCGAGACATAGGTGTGGACGTTCTCCCGGGCGCGTGCCGGGGGATCGTCCCAGAGCCGGTCGACGAGGGTGTCCAGCGGCACGGGGCGACCGATGTCGACGGCCAGGGCGGCCATGAGCAGTTGTTGCTTGACGGAACCGAGACCGAGCCGGCGCTCCGGAGTGCCGAGGCCGACGGGGCCGAGAACATGGATCTCCACCAGCGTTCCTCTCGCCGGCACCCGTTCCTGGACTGCGCAGACTGCACAGAATGACACCTCGGCATCTGGGAAACCAGACATCGCTCGAACTGTCGGCCGAATCTTTGTCCTTTATCCGGGAGCGGTGGCGGGTAGGGCACCTTCGATGCGTGTATGCGGCACCTGTCGGTGCCCGTCGCGGGCTCGGATTCGACCACGGGGGCGGAGGGCATGGGCGGCGGCACAGCGGGGATCGGCGGCATCGAGGAGCCCGGGGGGAGCGCGAGCTCCCTCGGGGGCGGCGACGGTGGCCAGGTGAACAGCCTTGGTGGGGCCGCGCGGGTGACCGGCACCGTCGTCCAGGCACGCGACGTGCACGGCGGGGTCCACACGCACCTGCCACCTGTCGTGCCCCCGATGCCGGTGCCACGTCAACTGCCGCCACCGGTACGGCACTTCACCGACCGAGAGGGCGACCTCGCCGCGCTCGGCCGGCTGCTGCCGCGTCGCACGGGGCTCGTCGTGGTGACGGGACCCGCCGGTGTCGGGAAGACCTCCCTGGTCACCCGGTGGCTGCGCCGGATCGGCGACGACTTCCCCGACGGGCAGCTCTACGCCGATCTGCGCGGTCACGACATCGCGGACGCGGCGGGGCCGGGCGAGATCCTCGGGCGGTTCCTCCGCTCCCTGTACCGAGGTCCGATACCGGCGGACACGGCCGAACAGAGCGCGCTGTGGCGCTCTCTCACCACCGGGCTGCGACTCGCCGTCCTGCTCGACAACGCCTGCACGGCGGCCCAGACCCGTCCGCTGCTGCCGGGCTCCGACGACAGCCTCGTGGTCGTCACGGGCCGCCGCCGGCTGACCGGGCTCGGCATCGACGGGGCGGCCTTCCACACCCTGGATGTCATGCCGCCCGACGCGGCGGAGGAACTGCTGATCAGAGGAGTCGGCCGGGAACGGGTGGCCGACGACCCGGCGGCGGCGCGCGAGGTGGTCGACCTGTGTGGGGGCCTGCCCCTGGCGCTGTGTGTGGCATCGGCCCGGCTGGCGGCACGCCCCCGGCAACCACTTCGCGCCCTGGCCGAGGCGCTGGCCCGGCCCGCCGACCGACTGGCCGTCCTGGCCGTGGAAGGAGAGACGGCGGTGCGTGGCGCACTCGACGAGTCCTACCGGGCCCTGCCCGCCCCGGCGGCTCGGCTCTACCGTCTGCTGGGCCAGTTGCCCACCCCCGAGTTGGACAGCCGGCTCGCCGCGGCGGCCGGTGCCCTGACCCTCGACGAAGCGGACGGACTGCTCGACGTGCTCGTCGAGTCCCACCTCCTGCAGGACCTCGGCGAGGACCGTTACCGGTTCCACGACCTCATCCGCCTCCATGCCCGTCAGCACGGAGCCGACCACGAGCGTGCCGAGGCACTGCGCAGGGCGGGCGACTGGTACCTCGCCACCGCCACCGCCGCCGAACAGCTCATCACTCCCGCGCAGTTCACCCTGGAACGCGCCGACCACCTCCGACCCGACCTGGAACCGCCGTTCACCGACGAACCCGGCGCCCTGGCCTGGCTCGACCACCACCGGGTGAACCTGATGGCCGTACTGCGCGCCGCGGCCGAACGACACTGGTCCATGCTGACCTGGCAGCTCGTCGACGCCATGTGGCCGCTCTTCCTGCGTCTGCGCCACTACGACCTGTGGATCGAGGCCCATGAACTGGGGCTCGCCGCGGCCCGGCGCGCCGGGCACGCCGAGGCGGAGCGCCAGATGCTCAACTCCGGTGCCATCGGTCTGAGCGCGGCTCGCCGTTTCGACGAGGCGATCACCTGGTACGCCGCCTCACGGGACGCGGCACGTGTCGCGGGCGACCGCCGTGACGAGGGTCAGGCGCTGCTCGGCCTCGGGGCCGCCCACTTCGAGGCGGGACGGCGGGCCGAGGCCGTACCGCTGTTGGAGCAGGCCATCTCCCTCTGGGAGGAAGCGGGTTACCCCCGGGGCACCGGGCTCGCCCGGATCGTCCTCGGCGAGATCGCGCTGGCCGCGGATGATCCGCTGTCCGCCGTCGCGTATTTCGAGGGCGCACACGGCATTCTCACGGAGGTGCGCGATCCGCACGACGCCGCGCGCGCGTTGGCCTTCCTGGGGCGGGCGCGGGCCCGCACCGGGGAGCACGAGGCCGGCGTGGACCGACTCCGGGCCGCCCTGGAGATGTTCGAGCGATCGGGCGCGCTGCACTGGCAGGCCCGTACGCTGGAGATGTTGGGCCAGTCCGCCGAGGACGCGGGCGACGTGGCCGCCGCCCGCGACTACTACCGCAGGGCGTTGCCGCTGTCCATGACGGTCAGCGCGGAGGACACGCGTCGGGTGGAAGCGCGGCTCGAAGGCCTGGCCGGGGCGTGATGTGCTGGGGTTCGGCTTGCGGCCAGCCAGTCGCCGTCCGGTAGCGGCAGCAGGACGAGGAGGCAGCCGGGATGGGTGGCGAGGAGCCCCGTCGCCTCCTGGGCCGCCGTATGGGCGTTCGGCCTCGGCCGGTGTCCGACGAGGATGTCCGCGAGGTCGTGGCGGACCGCCGGGCCGTCGATGTCGATCCACAGCCAGTCGGAAGAGTGGTCCGGTGCCAGGGGGACCCCCATGAGCGGGAGGGAGCCCCATCGCGGCGGAGCCGCACAGTGACACGGCCCCGCGCCCTTGAGGGGCGCGCTGGTGGCCGGGAGGTCGGAGTCCGCTGTGTTCACGCCGGCACTTCCAGGTCGCTGCCGGGCCAGATCAGTGTCGCGTCCGGTGGCGGAAGGGGACGGGCCAGCGGATCGTGGGCCGGCTGGCCCAGGCCCAGCAGCCGGTACAGCAGCGCCCGCATCCCGCGGTTGAACCGGCCCGGTTCCGAGGTGATACGGGCTGCCACCGCCTCGTACGCGGGCCTGTGGTACTCGGCCGCCGCGTACGCGAACTGGCCGGTCAGGGGGTGGAAGGGGGAGAGGGCCGGAGCCAGCAACGCCAGTTCGGCGGCCGGGGACACCGGGTTGGTCTCGCTCTCCGACCCGCCGGCCAGGATGATCGGGGCTTCGGTGAGCGTGGCGTACAGGGTCACCGAGCCGTGGTCGCCGATGACGAGGTCGGCGGCGCACAGGACGGGACGCCAGTCCATGTCCGGGGGCACGACGCCGAGTCCCCGTTCCGTCCAGGAGGCGAGCCAGGCGCGTACCTGGCGGGAGCCGTGGCCCGACCACACATTGGGGTGGACGAGGACGACGAGACGGTGGATGTCGGCGCGGAGTTCGTCGATCAGCCGGGGCAGAAGGGTCTCGAAGCGGGCGAAGGACGACTCGGGGCCCCAGGTCGAGGTCACCGCGATCAGACGTTGTCCCTCGCGCAGTCCCAACGCCCGGCGGTAGGAGTCCCGTTCGGGAAGGCTCGCGGTGATCCGGTCGTGGGCCGGGTCGCCGACCACATGGGCGACGGGCAGGGCCTCGGGGCAGGAGCGGGCGAGGGCGTCGCGGTCGGCCTCATGGGCCAGGACGACCGCGGCCGGGAGCTTCCCGCCGGGCACGAGGTCCTCCCGGCGCAGGCCGAAGACAGGTGAGCCCGCCGCCCCGGCGAAGCGCTTGAGGAAGCAGGCCCCGTGCGGCAGCAGCACCACCCGGGCCCGCACCCGGTCCATGGCCCGCGGGCCGGCCGCGATCGCCAGGTCGAAGTCGGTGCGTGCCGCCTCCTTCCAGGGCAACACCACGCCGCCCGAGCGGCGCAGGTACTGCTCCGTGCCGTCGCTCAGTTCGTGCGGCGGCACGGTGAACACCACCTGGATACGGAAGTCCGACTCCAGCAGCGAGACCACGTCGAGCAGACGCTTGACGTAGGTGACGGTGTGGGCGACCACCAGAACGGTTCTGCGTCCGGTCAGCGTGAGCCACTGCCGGGCCGGAGTGTCCGTGGACTCCGACAGGCGCGCGGACCGGGCGGGTGCGCTGAATGCCGACATGACATCCCCCGTGTCGTACAGCCGATTGGGTACGGTGCGCTCATCCCCACGCGACTGGACGGTGCCCTTGCCCGTTCCTTGCAGAATCCTTGCTCGTTCCCTGCTCGGGCCGCCTGCTCGGATTGTCGCTACGGCTACGGGGGCTTTGGGCCGTGGTTCATCCCACCACGGCCTCGTGCACCAGCCGTTTCAGCTCCGGGTAGACGGAGGAGGACGAGCGGCGTCGTACCTGCGTCAGGAACTGGACTGTCAGATCCCGGAGCGGGTCGACCCAGAAGGTCGTGGTGGCGGCGCCGGTCCAGCCGAAGGTGCCCTGGGAGGACGGGCTTTCGGTGGCGGCGGGGTCGATGACCACGGAGACGCCGAGGCCGAAGCCGACGCCCACGTTGCCGGGCTGGCGGTGGAAGGGGCTGCCGTAGGAGTGGATGTCGGCGCCGCCCGGCAGCTGGTTGGTGGTCATCGCGGTGACGGACTCGGGGGAGAGGAGACGGACGCCGTCGAGTTCGCCGCGGCGGCGCAGGAACTCGGCGAAGCGGTGGTAGTCGCGGGCGGTGGCGACCATGCCGCCACTGCCGGACAGGAAGCGCGGACGGCTGCGCAGGGGCAGACCGGGGACCGGTTCGATGGAGCCGTCCTCCTGCTCGCCGTACAACTCGGCCAGTCGGCCCGTCTGTTCGGGGGTGACCTGGAAGCCGGCGTCCGTCATCCCCAGGGGACCGAGGATCCGCTCGGCGAAGAACTCGTCGAGGGCCTGCCCCGACACCACCTCGATGATCCGGCCGAGGACGTTGGTGGAGACGGAGTAGTTCCACTGCGTGCCCGGCTCGAACTGCAGCGGCAGGCTCGCGTACTCCCGGCAGGTCTCGGCCAGGTTGGCGCCGGGCCGTACGGAGGTCTCCAGGCCCGCGTCGCGGTAGAGCGCGTCCACGGGATGGTTGTAGTAGAAGCCGAAGGTCAGGCCCGAGGTGTGGGTCATCAGATGGCGGACGAGGATCGGCTGTCCGGCAGGGCGGGTCCGGGTGTCGGGGCCCTCGCCGGACTCGTACACCTGTGGCTCGGCGAACTCCGGGAGATAGCGGGCGATCGGGTCCGTGAGGGACAGCTTCCCCTCCTCGACCAGTATCAGCGCCGCCACCGACGTGACCGGCTTGGTCATGGAGTAGATCCGCCACAGGGTGTCGCTCTCGACGGGGAGCTGGGCCTTCCGGTCGCGCCGGCCGTAGGCCGTGAGATGGGCGACGCGGCCGTGGCGGGCGATGGACAGCAGGTACCCGGGGAGTCGGCCCTCGTCCACCTGACGGGCGAGGTACTCGTCCAGGCGGGCGAGGATCTTCGGGTCGAGGCCGACCTCGTGCGGCTCGACCTCTTGGCGCAGTCGTTCCATGGTGGTTCTCCTCCGGTTGGCCCGGGTTACGGCTCCCATACGTGCTTGACTTCATCGTTCCGTACGGACCGCGTTCCACCCCTCTCGGGACCGGCGGGTCGAGGCATTCGTCCGGCAAGTGGCGCACCCAGCGCCGACACGGCGGCCAGCAGCAAGAACGCGGGCCCGCTGCCGACGGGCACGAGGGTCGCCGCGGCGGCCACACCCAGCGTCGGGCCGACGTTCATCGCGGTCTGCTGGAGCCCGCCCACCACGCCCGCCGACTCGGGCGGCGCATGCCGTACGACGACCGCGGTGGCCGTCACCATCACCGTGACGAATCCCGCGCCCAGCAGCAGAAAGCCGACGCCGATCACGACCGTCGACGAGCCCGGGCCCAGCCGCGACAGCGCCAGCACCCCGGCGGTGAGCAGCACCGTCCCGGTCAGCGTCGTCGGGCGGGCACCCCACCGCCGCAGCAGCACGGCCGCGACCGGCGCGCCCAGCACCATCATCACTCCGCCGGGCAGCGCGACGAGGCTCGTGCGCAGCGGGCTCATGCCGAGGACGTCCTGAAGGACATGACTGCCGACGAACAACGCGCCCAGCATCGCCGCCGACGCGCTCACCAGCACTCCGAGCGCCGCCCCGACCGTCGCCGACCCCAGCACGGCGGGCGGCAACAGCGGGTCGGGGGCACGCCGCTCATGCCGTACGAGGGCGTAGGCCGTGGCGGCGGTCGTCAGCAGGCCGAGCACGCCGGTCATGGTCCAGCCGTGCTCCGGTATCCCGACGAGCGTGTGCACGAGCGCCGCCAGGGCGACGGCGAGCAGGGCGGCGCCGGGGAGGTCGAGGGAGGTGGTGGCCGGGAGTCCGAGGGGGCCGGAGGCGGGGAGGCCGAGGGCAGTGGAGGCGGGGTTCCGTCGTGCCGCAGGCTGCCGTACCACCAGCGCCGGCACGCCCATGACCAGCGCCGGTGCGACGTTCAGGAAGAACACCGCGCGCCAGCCCAGCTCGGTGACCAGTACGCCGCCCACCAGTGGACCGGCCGCGGCGGCGACCCCGATGGCGCTGGTCCGGAGCGCGACGGGCATCCCGAGCCGGTCGGGCGGGAACGAGGCCCGCAGCATCCCGAGCGTGGCGGGCTGGAGCAGCGCCCCGAAGACCCCCTGGACGACCCGCAGCCCGATCACCCAGCCGACCCCCGGCGCGAAACCGATGCCCGCGGAGGCCGCGCCGAAGCCCAGCACGCCCCAGGCGAAGACCCGTTGATGGCCGTACCGGTCACCGAGCCGCCCGGCGAACACCAGCAGACTCGCCACCGCGATCAGGTAGGCGGTGCTGGTCCACTGCACGGCGGCGAAGGAGGCGCCGAGGTCGTGCCGCAGGGCCGGCTGGGCGATGGTCAGCACCGTTCCGTCGAGGGCGACGATCACGGCGCCGAGCACGCTGTTGGCGAGGGCGAGACGGCGGTGCGCTGCCGGTGTCGCAGGCTCCTGGGCGGCGTCGTCCACCGCGACGGCCCGCTTCACCGCCGCTCCTCGCTGCCGAGGTGCGCGTCGAGCGCGGAGCGCAGCAGCGGCGTGAAGTCATCTGCCCCCGTGGTGAGTTGGAGACTTCCCCAGGCCCACAGCTGGGCGATGCCGTACAGGTTCGCCAGCAGCGCGCCCGCGACGAGCCGGGCGTCGACGTCGGGGCGGGCGCGGCCCACCAGATCCACGAGCAGCCCGAAGACCGGCAGACTGGCCTCGCGCAGCCCCAACGTGTTGCTCTCCAGCAGGTCATGACGGAACATCAGCTCGTGCATGCCCCGGTTGGTGAGCGCGAAGTCGAGATACACGCGCCCCAACGTCGCCACCTGCTCCCGCGGGCTCGCCGTACCGTCCCCGATCGCCGCGGCCCCTCTCGCCGCCAACTCCTCGAAGCCCCGGCGCGCGATCGCCGACAGCAACTCCAGATGAGTCGGGAAGTACCGACGCGGCGCGCCGTGCGACACCTCCGCCCGCCGCGCGATCTCCCGCAGCGACAACGCCTGCACACCCTCCGACGCCACCAACTCGACCCCGACGTCGATCAGCCGGGCCCGCAGCCCGGTGCTTCGCTCGTTCATGGACACTGTCTACCAAGATCGAGTAGACAGTGTCTACTCGAATGCCGCGACGATGGTGGCGCTGGTGTCGTGGATCGCGTGGGTCAGGTCGGCAGCGCGTGAAGTCGTGCCGTCAGCCCTGCGGGTGCAGGGGGCACGGCTTGAGCCGTGGCGGGGAGAGCACGGGTGTCACGACCGGGGAGAGCGCGGACGTCATGACCGGGGTGAGTCCCCAGGCCAGGCGGACATCGCTGATGAGTGAGCGGGCGCTGTGCGGTGAGACGCCGAGTTCGAGCCGGGCCTCGGCGAGGAAGCGGGGATGGCCTTCCGGCGCTCGGTCCATGGCATCCGTGCTGCGCTGGTCGAAGGAACCATCGCCGAAGATCTGGAGAAGCGTCAGACCGAAGTACGCGTAGGCAGACGCCTCTTGGATCAGCGGGGTGGCCTCCTCCGGCAGGTCGACCGCGCTGGACCCGGCTGACGCGGGCTCGGCGGCGAACGCCTCCAGGGCTTGTCGCACGGTGTCGGTGCGGCAGTCACAGGCGGACCGCAGCAGATCCATGAGATCGCGGTACCGACTGAGCACGGCCATGTTCGCGGGCGTCCACTGATGTCCGCTCAGGAGGGTGCGGAATCCCGCGAGGGTCTCGGCGACCTCCTCGAGGACGAGGTGGCGCGAGATGTCGGTGAGTTCGACGGAGCCGATCTCCTTCTGCATTTCCACGATGCGGCGTCCGTACCTGATCAGATCGCGTGGAATGCCTCCCGACAGGCCGTGGGCGAGCAGGACATAGGGGCGGGGCTTGTCGTCGCCGTCGGGTGCCAGTCCCGGAGCCCGTTTGCGGATGATGTCCCACGACTCTTCGAGGGTGCACGGCTGGACGTGGACGACGTCGTCCAGCGAACTGTCGGTGGAGTCCCGGTGCGGCAGGCCGCGACGGACGAAGGCGGCGCCCACGTCCTCGGCCACCGAGACGACGTAGAAGACGTGGGGAACACCGAATATGGCCTTGACCTCGCTGAGGAAGGCCAGTGCCTGCTCGGCCGAGCCGAGACGGTCGAGCTCGTCGATGGTGATGATCGTGCGACGGCCCCGCACGGAGAGGTGCCGGGCGATCTCGGCCAGCAGGGTGCGGAAGGTCGCGACGAGTTCGGGGAAGTTCACCGGCACCGAGGACAGCGACGAGGTGTGGGCACTTCCCAGACTGGCCAAGGGGGAGACGGTGGAGGTGACTCCGGCCGAGGTGGTCTGGACGGTCCTGAGCCGGTACAACTGGTCGCGGCACCGGGTCACGAGTGGCGGCTCCGGCGGCCTGGGCCGCCACAATCCCAGGAACAGCAACAGCGAGCCCGCGACGATCCCCACCAGACGAGCGTGATTCTGGGGGTCCAGGACGATCGCGACCGCGTCGTCATTCCTGCGGACCAGCCAGACGAAGCAGGCCAGACAGCCCAGGGCCGCGGGGGTGAACAGGCGCGGAGCCGGAATGAGCCGTCCTTTGACGTGAATGGTCTCCAGCCCATGGCCGAGGAGCCAAAGGATCAAGGGGGAGAGGAGCAGAAGGATCAGCAGAGCGGTGTACCGGTCTGTCAGCGCTCCCGTGTGTTCGCGTATCTCACCGTCCGCCAGGAGCGACCCGGGTACGACGATGAACAGGGCCAAGGCCGTGACGAAGGAGAGGGCCCTGGGCGTGGCACGCAGCCGCCGACGCCAGCGCGTGGAATGACGGAGAATCCAGACGGCCAGCCCGATCAGGGTCAGGAACATCCCGACACCGACGTTGTCGCCTCGCCAGACCTCTCGGGCCAGGTCGGCACACCAATGACCCGCCGAGGTGACCCATGAGCGCACGGTGGTGACGTGTTCCCGCCACAGGGAGCGCACCGTCGAGAAGGAGCCCAGAGCGACGAGCACGGCTGCGGGGATGCCGAAGAAGGCCGTGCGCCGTAGCCTCCGCAGGGCGGACTGCGCTCGGCGCAGCGCCCGTACGAAACCGGAGAGTCTGATCAGGGGCGGCACGGCGTACTTCTCGTGCCCGATGTACTGCTCGCAGACGTCGACGCACAGCGAGAGAAGGAAATCGTGCGGCGTGTACGTGGCCGGCACGTGCGCCTGGATCGCGAAGTCGCCCTCTTTCAGAGCGCTGTCCAGCAGGGTGCTCTTGCCGACACCGCGCGGACCGCACACCGCGACAGTGCCGCCGTCCAGGATCGCCAGTTTGCCCTCCAACTGGAGGGCCGCGCGGCTGGGCACCACATATTCGAGATCTCGCGCCGCCCGCAGTCCGTCGTAACGGTCCGGCAGGAAGACGGAATCGGGGTCGGGGCCCAGGAGCGTGTCGATGACCCGGTGGACCACGGGTGTGACGCCGTTGTGCTGAAGGTCGCGTTCCCATGTCCGCGACGCGGCCCTGATGTCCCTGGCGCGGAAGGGCAGTGACACCAGCTGCTGGATGATGACGGCCTGAGTCCTCAGGTTCCGCCGGGAACGGTCCCGGCGGTCGATCCACCACAGAAGCGTTCCCCAGAGAAACATCAACGGTGCGACGGTGAGGCCGAAGTGGAGGAAGCTCGGGTCGGGCTCGAGCCGTATGGCGAACCAGACGACGGAGGCGACCAGGGTGAGCCAACCGATGGCGGTGCGGACGTCGATTCCGACTTCGGCTCTCGCCTGCGCCAGCCGGGTCCTGACGGTGTGCGCCTGCTCGACCGCTCTTCGGTAGCGGGCGTAGGAGTCCGCGCAGGGCTGCATGGCCCCAGCGATGTTCGGCTGAGTGTGCATCGCCGTGCGTACCGCCTCGGCCGTCACCCCGTCGCGGGTGCCCAGGCGTCGCTTCACCCGGAAGTCGTTGAGGCATGCGTCGACCGTTCTCTCGTAGACGGCCCCCTCCGCGGGATCCGCCCAGCCGGTGAACGATATGCCGGATGGATCCTGCGCCCCCGAACCCGTCACCGGCCACTCCCCTCGCGACATCGACGCCGCGTGAGTGTATCGGGACTCTGCGGACACGCCAGGGTGTCGGAGGCCGGATATGTGG
>NZ_AEJC01000361.1 GCF_000317595.1 Streptomyces ipomoeae 91-03
GGGCGCCCGGTAAGGCCTAGTAGGAAGAGCCCGACGCGCCCAGCGAGCCCGTGGGGTGCCAGACCGTCTTCGTTTCCAGGAACGCCGTCATGCGGTCGATGCCGGGGGTCGCCGACCAGTCGTCCACAGGCTGTGGACGGAGGACCCGCTTGAGGTTGTCGGCCGCCGCGATCTCCAGTTCCTTCGCCAGTACGTCGTCCGCGCCGGCCAGGTCGATCGCGTTGACGTCCTGGTGGGCCGCGAGGGGGGCCGCGATCTCCGCAGTGCGGCCGGAGAGGATGTTGACCACGCCGCCGGGGACGTCGGAGGTGGCCAGGACCTCGCCCAGGGAGAGGGCGGGGAGGGGGGACTTCTCGGAGGCCACCACGACCGCTGTGTTGCCCGTCGCGATCACCGGGGCCACCACCGAGACCAGGCCCAGGAAGGAGGAGTCCTGGGGGGCCAGGACCGCTACCACGCCGGTCGGTTCGGGGGAGGAGAGGTTGAAGTACGGGCCCGCCACCGGGTTTCCGCCGCCCACCACCTGGGCGATCTTGTCGGTCCAGCCCGCGTACCAGACCCAGCGGTCGATCGTCGCGTCCACCTGGTACGCGGCCTTGGACTTCGACAGGCCCTCGGCGTCGGCCACCTCGCGGACGAACTGAGCCCTGCGGCCCTCCAGCATCTCCGCCACGCGGTAGAGGATCTGGCCCCGGTTGTACGCCGTCGCGCCGGACCAGGCGCCGAACGCCTTGCGGGCGGCGACGACCGCGTCACGGGCGTCCTTGCGGGAGGAGAGGGGGGCGTTGGCCAGCCAGTTGCCCTTCCCCGCCGCGTCAGCGGCTGATGTCCTCGTGGTCACCTCGTACACCCGGCCGCTCTCGGAACGCGGGAACTTCCCGCCGATGTACAGCTTGTAGGTCTTGAAGACGCTCAGACGCCGCGCGGCGGAGCCGCTGTTTGATTCGTGCTCAGACATCGAGGTACGCCTCCAGACCGTGGCGACCGCCCTCGCGGCCGAAGCCCGACTCCTTGTAGCCGCCGAACGGCGAGGTCGGGTCGAACTTGTTGAACGTGTTGGACCAGACGACGCCCGCGCGAAGCTTGTTGGCGACGGCCAGGATCCGGGAGCCCTTCTCGGTCCAGATGCCCGCCGAGAGGCCGTACTGGGAGTTGTTGGCCTTGGCCACGGCCTCGTCCGGGGTGCGGAAGGTGAGGACGGAGAGAACGGGGCCGAAGATCTCGTCGCGGGCGATGGTGTGCGCCTGGGTGACGTTGGTGAAGAGCGTCGGGGCGAACCAGTAGCCGGACGTGGGCAGTTCGCAGGCCGGGGACCAGCGTTCGGCGCCCTCCGCCTCGCCGCGCTCGACGAGCGAGGTGATGCGGGAGAGCTGCTCCTCCGAGTTGATCGCGCCGATGTCCGTGTTCTTGTCGAGCGGGTCGCCGAGGCGGAGGGTGGCCAGGCGGCGCTTCAGGGAGTCGAGGAGTTCGTCCTGGATCGACTCCTGGACCAGGAGCCTGGAGCCGGCGCAGCAGACCTGGCCCTGGTTGAAGAAGATGCCGTTGACGATGCCCTCTACGGCCTGGTCGATCGGGGCGTCGTCGAAGACGATGTTCGCGCCCTTGCCGCCGAGTTCGAGGGTCAGCTTCTTGCGGGTGCCGGCGACCGTCTTCGCGATCTCCTTGCCGACCGCCGTGGAGCCGGTGAACGCGACCTTGTCCACGTCCGGGTGCGCGACGAGCGCGGCGCCCGTGTCGCCGTAGCCCGGGAGGATGTTGACGACGCCCTTCGGGAGGCCTGCCTGGCGACAGATGTCCGCGAAGAAGAGGGCGGAGAGGGGGGTCGTCTCGGCGGGCTTCAGGACCACCGTGTTGCCGGTCGCGAGCGCCGGGGCGATCTTCCACGCCAGCATCAGCAGGGGGAAGTTCCAGGGGATGACCTGGCCCGCGACGCCCAGGGGCCTGGGGTCGGTGCCGAAGCCGGCGTGGTCGAGTTTGTCGGCCCAGCCCGCGTAGTAGAAGAAGTGCGCGGCGACCAGGGGGAGGTCGGCGTCGCGCGTCTCCCTGATGGGCTTGCCGTTGTCCAGGGTCTCCAGGACGGCCAGTTCGCGGCTGCGCTCCTGGATGATGCGGGCGATGCGGAAGAGGTACTTCGCGCGCTCGGTGCCGGGGAGCGCGGACCACTTCTCGAACGCCTTGCGGGCGGCCTTGACGGCGCGGTCGACGTCCGCCTCGCTCGCCTGGGCGATCTCGGCGAGGACCTCTTCGGTGGAGGGGGAGACGGTCTTGAAGACCTTGCCGTCGGCCGCCTCGGTGAACTCGCCGTCGATGAACAGGCCGTACGAGGGCGCGATGTCGACGATCGCGCGGGACTCGGGGGCCGGTGCGTATTCGAATACCGATGCCATGGTGATCAGTCCACCGTCACGTAGTCGGGGCCGGAGTAGCGGCCGGTGGCCAGCTTCTGGCGCTGCATCAGCAGGTCGTTCAGGAGCGAGGAGGCGCCGAAGCGGAACCAGTGGTTGTCCAGCCAGTCCTCGCCGGCCGTTTCGTTGACCAGGACGAGGAACTTGATGGCGTCCTTGGAGGTGCGGATGCCGCCGGCCGGCTTCACACCGACCCGGACGCCGGTCTGGGCGCGGAAGTCGCGGACCGCCTCCAGCATGAGGAGGGTGTTGGCGGGCGTTGCGTTCACCGCGACCTTGCCGGTCGACGTCTTGATGAAGTCCGCGCCGGCCAGCATGCCGAGCCAGCTGGCGCGGCGGATGTTGTCGTACGTCGAGAGTTCGCCGGTCTCGAAGATGACCTTGAGGCGGGCGGTGGAGCCGCAGGTCTCCCTCACGGCGACGATCTCGTCGTACACCTTCATGTAGTCGCCCGCGAGGAACGCGCCGCGGTCGATGACCATGTCGATCTCGTCGGCGCCGGCGGCTACGGCCTCTCGGACGTCCGCCAGCTTCACGGCGAGGGGGGCGCGGCCTGCCGGGAACGCGGTGGCGACCGACGCGACCTTCACGTTCGAGCCGGCGACGGTCTCCTTGGCCACGGCCACCATGTCGGGGTAGACGCAGACCGCGGCCGTGGTGGGGGTGGTGCGGTCGGTGGGGTCGGGGTTGACCGCCTTGGTGCCGAGCGCCCGGACCTTGCCCGGGGTGTCCGCGCCTTCCAGCGTCGTCAAGTCGACCATGGAGATGGCCAGGTCGATGGCGTACGCCTTGGCGGTCGTCTTGATGGAACGGGTGCCGAGGGAGGAGGCGCGGGCCTCCAGGCCGACGGGGTCTACGCCGGGCAGTCCGTGGAGGAAGCGGCGCAGTGTGCTGTCGGACGTGGTCACGTCGGCCAGGGCGTGGGGTGCGGGTGTGGACATGGTCACCAGACGAGCATATCTACGCGCGTAGCAGCTGTACAGGGGCCTTCGGTGTTGGGCGGGGGCGCCTGGGAGCTTGGGGGTCTGTGGGTGGGGCGGGTGCGGGGTGGGTGTGGCTGGTCGCGGCTGTGCGGCGGAGCCGCATATGTCACAGTCTCGCGGTCCCCTTG
>NZ_AEJC01000362.1 GCF_000317595.1 Streptomyces ipomoeae 91-03
ACCACCAGGTCACCGGCGATCCGCCGACCGCCCTTCGTGCAGGTCGCGACGATCTCGTACGTCCCCGGTTGTGCACTCGGCGGCACCTCGAACCGCCCGCTGGGCAGCCGTTGCCCGACGTCGGGGGCGAGGGGGAAGGGGCCCGCCCCGACCGCGCTGGCGTCGCCCGCCGCCGTACCGTCCGCACCGCAGGCGGCCGTCCTCACGGTGACCTCGTCGCCGGGCACGACACGCGCCGGCGACAACTCCAGCCTCCCGTCGTTCTCGCCGCCGTACGCCGGCGCGACGGCGAGGGCCGCGACGACGACGGCGAGCGCGGTTCCGGTCAACGGCAGGGCGCTACGTCGCATCGTGCTCGCTCCTCCGAGAGTCCACGTTCCTCCTCCGAGGTAAGTGGCAGACGGGGGCGGGCGCTCCCTGACGGTGCGTCAGAAACAGGGGGAACGGGGGTCGGGAGGGCATGGGCGGGAGGTGGGGGTGCGGGTGTTTGGGCAGGTCATCGCTGTAGGCGGGGGAGGGGAGGAGAGGAGAACGGGAAAGGGGAGGGGCGTGGGTGTGAATGGGTGACTGGGGGTGGTGAGGGCGAGATCTGGTTGCGGTGCGGGGTGGCGTGGGTGTGGTGAGGACGACGGGGTCCGGGGGTGGTCTGGCTGT
>NZ_AEJC01000363.1 GCF_000317595.1 Streptomyces ipomoeae 91-03
CGATAGTCTGGCGTCGTGGGGATCGTTGAGCGTCTCGTGCCAGACGAGTTGTGGGAACTGTTCGAGCGGGTGGTGCCGCCGGCTCCATCTCGCCCGCAGGGCGGCGGCCGACGACGGTACGGAGACCGGGAGGTCCTGGCTGCGATCGTCTTCGTGGCCACGTCGGGCTGCACGTGGCGGCAGTTGCCTCCGTCGTTCGGACCTTCAGGGCCGACAGCCCACCGGCGGTTCACCGAGTGGACCAAGGCCCGGGTCTGGGCCAAGCTCCACCGTCTGGTCCTGGATGAGCTGGGCAGGCGCGGTGACCTGGACTGGAGCCGGTGCGCGATCGATTCGGTGAACATGCGCGCGATGAAAGGGGGGAGCTGACAGGTCCGAATCCTGTCGACCGGGGCAAGAAAGGCTCAAAGATCCACTTGATCACCGAGCGGACCGGTCTGCCCCTCTCCATCGGCGTCTCCGGCGCCAACCTTCACGACAGCCAGGCCCTCGAACCCCTCGTCCGCGGCATCCCGCCGATCCGCTCCCGCCGCGGACCCCGCCGGCGCCGCCCCGCCAAACTGCACGCGGACAAGGGCTACGACTACGACCACCTGCGCCGATGGTTACGCCAGCGCGGCATCACCCACCGCATCGCCCGCAAGGGCATCGAGTCCTCCAAGCGGCTGGGCCGCCACCGCTGGACCATCGAACGCACCATGGCCTGGCTCGCCGGCTGTCGCCGACTCCACCGCCGCTACGAGCGCAAAGCCGACCACTTCCTGGCATTCACTGCCATCGCCTGCACCCTCATCTGCTACCGCAGACTCACCAAATGAGACGACGTCTTAGACCGTGTCCTACGTGGTGAGGCGGACGTTGGGCAGGGCATGGGGCGGGATACGTGGAGTTGGATTGTTCCGGATGGGCTGTGGGAGATCGCGAAGCCGCTGATCCCGCCGTCGAAGGTGCGGCCACAGGGCGGCGGTACACAGGACACGCCTGATGAGACGCTGTTCGCGGCGATCATCTACGTGCTGGTCAGCGGTTGTGCCTGGCGGGCTCTGCCGCCCTGCTTCGGCATATCGAAGTCGACCGCTCACCGCCGCTTCCTGATCTGGTCCAGAGCCGGCGTCTGGGGCCGATTGCACGAGGCTGTGCTGCACCGGCTCGACGACGCCGGCCTGGTCGAGGTGACCCGTGTAGTCCTCGACACCGCCCACGTCAGGGCTAAAAAAGGGGGCGAACACACAGGTCCGAGCCCCGTGGACCGGGGCAAGCCGGGTTCCAAGATGCACATCCTGTCGGACGCGAACGGACTGCCCCTGGTCGTCGGCGTCTCGGCCGGCAACACCCACGACAGCGAAGGTCTGAAGCCGATGGTGGCGGGTCACCAAACGAGACACGACCCCCATCGCGGCCGGTACTTCAAGCCTCAGCGCCTCCACACGGACAAAGCCTACGATCGACCGGACCTGCGGAAATGGT
>NZ_AEJC01000364.1 GCF_000317595.1 Streptomyces ipomoeae 91-03
GGCCCGGCGCGTGAGTTACCCCAGCACCCCTGCCCTCAGCTGGCAGCGGCCTTCTTCGCGGTGGTCTTCCGAGCCGTCGTCTTCTTGGCCGGTGCCTTCTTGGCCGGCGCCTTCTTCGCCGTGGTCTTCTTCGCCGCCGCGGTCGTCTTCTTCGCCGGCGCCTTCTTCGCCGTGGTCTTCTTCGCCGCCGCGGTCGTCTTCTTCGCCGGCGCCTTCTTCGCGGTGACCTTCTTCGCCGCCGCCTTCTTCGCGGCAGCGGTGGTCTTCTTCGCCGCCGCCTTCTTGACCGTCGCCGCGGCGCCACCGGTCAGGCTGCCCTTGGGGGCCTTCTTGACCGCGACCTCGCCACCACGAGGAAGCTTCTTCGAACCGCTCACCAGGTCCTTGAAGCCCTGGCCCGCGCGGAAGCGCGGCACCGAGGTCTTCTTGACCCGAACCCGCTCGCCCGTCTGGGGGTTGCGGGCGTAGCGCGCGGGACGATCGACCTTCTCGAACGAACCGAAGCCGGTGACCGAGACTCGCTCGCCCGCGACGACAGCGCGGACGATGGCGTCCAGTACATGGTCGACAGCATCGGCGGCCTGCTGGCGGCCACCCATCTTGTCGGCAATCGCTTCTACGAGCTGCGCCTTGTTCACGTCTTCCCCTTCGGAGACATCGCCAGAACGAAAGTGTTCAAGCTTTTTCGCACGTTAGGCAGATATATACCGCAAATCAAACACGAAACGGGCTTATCACCCTTGTGCCGCAGCGGACTCGGTTGTCACGGAGTTCCTTCAGCGTTCCTCTGCGGGCATTCGCCCCTCGTCGAGATCCGCCATGAAGGCCTCCAGACGCCTTGCCGCGTCGGCGAGGTCGTGCTTGGCCACGGCCGTAATGACCAGCAGCTTCCGGGTCAGCGCCATCCGTACGCCCTCCGGGACTTGCAGTGCGCGCACCCTTGCGTGCGCTTCCTTGAGTTGGCCCGCGACCGCCGCATAGAGCCAGAGTTGGCCGTCGTGTTCCATGCACAGATTGTGCCATCTGGGGCGAGTTGTCGCCTGCCCAGGGGGTAACTGCCGTATCTCAAGGGCCTGTCGAGCACCCCCTTCCGATGCCGCACCATGATGCGCGTACCCCGGCAATCGCCTTTGTAACTAGGGGAGTTGAAACCTTTCTGCACACCACTTCGAAGGTGTCGGACTCCACACATGGCTGTACCCCCAACCGTGCACGATTGGGGGTACAGGGGGGTGTCGCGGTGGCTGGAATCAGCCTGTGCGGACCGGTTCCGAGGCGCTGTCCGCGAGCTTGGTTCAGACCTTCAGCGTCCGCGGCTTGTACGGGGGCCGCTTGGCCTCGTACGTGGCGATGTCGGCCTCGTTCTGGAGGGTGATGGAGATGTCGTCCAGCCCGTTCAGCAGCCGCCAGCGGGAGTTCTCGTCCAGCTCGAAGGAGGCGGTGATGCCCTCGGCACGCACCTCACGCGCCTCAAGGTCCACAGTGACCTCAGCAGTCACGTCCTTCTCGGTGAGCTCCCACAGGGCGTCCACGATCTTCTGCTCCAGAACGACCGTGAGCAGACCGTTCTTCAGCGAGTTGCCGCGGAAGATGTCGGCGAAGCGAGAGGAGATCACGGTCTTGAAGCCGTAGTTCTGCAGCGCCCACACGGCGTGCTCGCGGGAGGAGCCCGTGCCGAAGTCGGGGCCGGCGACCAGGACGGTCGCGCCCTGCCGCTCGGGGCGGTTGAGGATGAACTCCGGGTCCTTGCGCCAGGCCTCGAACAGCCCGTCCTCGAACCCGTCCCGCGTCACCTTCTTGAGCCAGTGAGCAGGGATGATCTGGTCGGTGTCGACGTTGGAGCGGCGCAGCGGGACGGCCCGGCCGGTGTGCGTGGTGAATGCTTCCATGGCTGATCAGACTCCAGCGGGCGTACGGGTCTCGGCGTCGGACAGGTCGGCCGGGGAGGCCAGGTGGCCCAGGACGGCCGTGGCGGCGGCGACCTGCGGCGACACCAGGTGCGTACGGCCGCCCTTGCCCTGCCTGCCCTCGAAGTTGCGGTTGGAGGTGGACGCGGAGCGCTCACCGGGGGCCAGCTGGTCGGGGTTCATGCCCAGACACATCGAGCAGCCCGCGTGCCGCCACTCGGCGCCGGCCTCCTTGAAGACGACGTCCAGGCCCTCGGAGACGGCCTGCAGACCGACCCGCGCGGAGCCGGGGACGACCAGCATCCGTACACCGTCGGCGACTTTGCGGCCCTTGAGCAGCTCGGCGGCGGCGCGCAGGTCCTCGATTCGGCCGTTGGTACAGGAGCCTACGAAGACGGTGTCCACGTTGATGGACTTCAGCGGCTGGCCGGCCTCCAACCCCATGTACTCCAGGGCCTTTTCGGCGGCCAGGCGCTCCGAAGCGTCTTCGTACGAAGCGGGGTCGGGGACGTTCGCCGAGAGCGGCGCTCCCTGTCCGGGGTTGGTGCCCCAGGTGACGAACGGCGACAGTTCGGCGGCCTCGATGATCACCTCGGCGTCGAATTCGGCGTCCTCGTCCGTCTTCAGGGTCTTCCAGTACGCGACGGCCGCGTCCCAGTCCTCGCCCTCGGGGGCGTGCGGGCGGCCCTTGAGGTACTCGAAGGTGGTCTCGTCGGGGGCGATCATGCCCGCGCGGGCACCGGCCTCGATCGACATGTTGCAGATGGTCATCCGGGCCTCCATCGAGAGCTTCTCGATGGCGGAGCCGCGGTACTCCAGGACGTAGCCCTGGCCGCCGCCGGTGCCGATCCTGGCGATGATCGCCAGGATCAGGTCCTTGGCGGTGACGCCCTCGGGCAGTTCGCCGTTGACCGTGATGGCCATGGTCTTGGGCCGGACCAGCGGCAGCGTCTGGGTGGCCAGCACATGCTCGACCTGGGAAGTGCCGATGCCGAACGCGAGACCGCCGAAGGCGCCGTGCGTGGAGGTGTGGGAGTCACCGCAGACGACCGTCATGCCGGGCTGGGTCAGACCCAGCTGCGGGCCCACGACGTGGACGACGCCCTGCTCGACGTCACCGAGCGGGTGCAGGCGCACACCGAACTCGGCGCAGTTCTTGCGCAGCGTCTCCAGCTGGGCGCGGGAGACGGGGTCCGCGATGGGCTTGTCGATGTCGAGGGTGGGGGTGTTGTGGTCCTCGGTCGCGATGGTCAGGTCGAGCCGGCGCACCTTCCGCCCGCTCTTGCGGAGACCGTCGAAGGCCTGGGGGCTGGTCACCTCGTGCAGCAGGTGCAGATCGATGAAGAGGAGGTCGGGCTCGCCCTCGGCGCGCCGGACGACATGGTCGTCCCAGACCTTCTCCGCGAGTGTCCTACCCATCGCTTTCCCTCCGGCCGGCTTGTTCTGCACCGGCCCAACTAGAGATCTCGGAGGTGGCGGACGCGCGTACCCCTCGTAGCGCGCATCGGCCGCCGGGCTCGTTGGTCCGCGAGCCATTTGTTCTGCATCAAGAGTGGCAAGGTCCACGCGAAATTGAACTTGCGTTTCACAGAGTGAGACGCGAGTATCGTTGCATGGACAACAGTAGCGGCGTCGGCGTTCTGGACAAGGCGGCCCTGGTCCTGAGCGCTCTGGAGTCCGGTCCGGCCACCCTCGCGGGTCTGGTCGGAGCCACCGGACTCGCACGACCCACGGCCCACCGCCTGGCCGTGGCTCTGGAACACCACCGCATGGTGGCACGCGACATGCAGGGCCGTTTCATTCTCGGCCCCCGGCTGGCCGAGCTGGCCGCGGCGGCCGGCGAGGACCGCCTCCTCGCGACGGCAGGGCCCGTACTCACCCACCTCCGCGACGTCACGGGCGAGAGCGCGCAGCTCTACCGCCGTCAGGGCGACATGCGCATCTGCGTGGCCGCGGCCGAGCGGCTGTCCGGACTGCGGGACACAGTGCCGGTCGGCTCCACGCTCACGATGAAGGCCGGCTCCTCGGCCCAGATCCTCATGGCCTGGGAGGAGCCGGAGCGCCTCCACCGCGGCCTCCAGGGCGCCCGCTTCACCGCGACCGCCCTGTCCGGCGTACGCCGCCGGGGCTGGGCCCAGTCGATCGGCGAGCGCGAGCCGGGCGTCGCCTCGGTCTCCGCGCCCGTACGCGGCCCCTCCAATCGGGTGGTGGCCGCCGTCTCCGTCTCCGGCCCCATCGAACGCCTCACGCGACACCCCGGCCGTATGCACGCCCAGGCAGTGATCGACGCCGCGGCCCGCCTGTCCGAGGCGTTGCGCCGGTCGGGCTGACACGAGAAAAAAGCCGTACACCGACGCAAGAGGCCGGCCTCAACGCCGCGGCAGGCCTCTTACGAACGTCAACGGCAGCGCGCCCCGCAGGGCGCGGGGCTGTATCGATGTGCGGCTCCGCCGCGCGGGCACGACCAGCCACAGACGGCCCGCACTCGTCATACCCCCGCACCCCCGCGGCGCTCAGGCAACCACCCCGTTCCGCGCCCGATGCGCGAACCGCTCCGCCGCCGTACTCCCCCGCCGCTCCACCGGCACCTGCCCATGCGCGGCGGCCAACCCGAACGCCGGCATGTCGGCGTAGACCGCCTCGTACGACCCCTCCGGCACCACATACGTCTCGTGCCAGAGCCCCACATGCGACCGCCTCTTCCCGGCCCGCCACCTGCGGTTCATCGCCGCCCACGCCTTGCGGTGGAACGCGTCGGGCGCATGGGCGTAGGCGTACAGCTTCTCCTTGGACTCCCAGTACTGGACGACGTAGTACGTCCGCGGCGAGGCCGTCAGCAGCACGCTGCCGAGCAGCCCCCAATCCGCGTCCTCGCGCAGTTCCCGCAGCATGACCCCCATCCCCCGCAGCACCGGCAGCCAGTGGCGCACGGCCCGGAAGTGGTTGATGCGCATGCCGATGAGCAGGACGACCACGTCCTCCTCGGCGTTCGCGGTGGTTGGACCGGCGGTGACCGGCTTACCGAACATGGCTCCCCCTGTCGACGACCCCTCATTGGGTAGCGGCACTATCCGAGCGCGCGTGTTTAGATAGTGTCGCTACCCAAGGGAGGGCGCAAGACATGCGGCTGGCCGAGTTGAGCGAGCGGAGCGGGGTGCCCACCGCGACGATCAAGTACTACCTGCGTGAGGGCCTGCTGGCCCCGGGACGCCAGGTCAACGCGACGACCGCCGAGTACGACGAGACGCATCTGCGCCGGCTACGGCTGGTACGGGCGTTGATCCAGGTCGGCAAGGTGCCGGTGGCGACCGCCAGGGAGGTGCTGGGGCATGTCGACGACGAGTCCCTGGGCCGAACGATCCGGCTGGGCGCGGCCCTGTGGGCGTTGCCGCAGGGCCCGGAGCCGGACGAGGAGGACCCTGCGACGGTGGCCGCGCGCGCCGAGGTGGACCGGCTGTTGAGCGCCGTCGGCTGGGAGACGTCGCGCGAGCTGAGCGCCCTCTCCCCCGTCCACCGTTCGCTGGTGGCGGCGGTCGCCACGCTGAACCGGCTGGGTTATCCGTGCGACGCGGAACTGCTGGCGCCGTACGCGGAGTTGATGCGGCAGGTGGCGCAGCGGGACCTGGATCTCATGGAGACGTACGCCACGGAGGCGGAGAAAGTGGAGACGGCGGTCACGGCGGCGGTGCTGTTCGAGCCGGTGCTGCGGGCGTTGCACCGGCTGGCGCAGGAGGAGGAATCGGCGCAGCGGTACGGCCTGGAGTAGGAACTGGGACATGATGTCGGGCACACGAAGAAGGCCCTCCACCGAGGTGGAGGGCCTTTCGTGATGCGTACCCCCGACCGGATTCGAACCGGCGCTACCGCCTTGAGAGGGCGGCGTGCTAGGCCGCTACACAACGGGGGCGTGGAGCCTGCAGGCGTTTAGTACTGCACCGCCGCAGGTCCGAGCTGGTCTACCTGGACTCGAACCAAGACTAACTGAACCAGAATCAGTCGTGCTGCCAATTACACCATAGACCAATGTGGTTTAGACCAGACAGTACCCCCGACCGGATTCGAACCGGCGCTACCGCCTTGAGAGGGCGGCGTGCTAGGCCGCTACACAACGGGGGCCCTAGCGATCCTGCATCAAGGAGAGAGGGTGCGACCCGAACTCTCCTCGCGGGAAGGATCTGTACCCCCGACCGGATTCGAACCGGCGCTACTGCCTTGAGAGGGCAGCGTGCTAGGCCGCTACACAACGGGGGCTTTGCGGATTGATCTCCGCAGTGCAGATGAGCTCTGCGAGCTGGCCTACCTGGACTCGAACCAAGACTAACTGAACCAGAATCAGTCGTGCTGCCAATTACACCATAGGCCACTGGAACGCAAGCCCCGGAGGGGATTTTGTTCTAGCTTGCGCCTTCGGTTCCCGGCCTTTCGGCCCGCTCTCCGGCGGCGCAGGAAGAACATTACCCGAAGGTGGACGGCGCTCCAAAACGACTATCCGCGCCAAGGATCGCGGGGAGTTCGGCGAGGGTGGCGATCCGGTGCGGTCCGGTGGGCGGGTCCACGGTCGCGTACGCGCCGTCGCGGTCGATCCAGACGGACAGCAGACCGGCCTCGGCGGCGCCCCGGCCGTCGATCTCCGGGTGGTCGCCGACGTACGCGACCTCGTGCGGTGACAGCGCCAGGGCCTCGCAGGCCGCGTGGAAGGCCTCGGCGGCCGGCTTGTGGACGCCCAGCTCGGCGGCGCACAGCACCGTCTCGAAGCGGTCCCACACACCGAGCGTGCGCAGTTTGCGCTCCTGGACGGGGAGGCTGGAGTTGGAGAGCACCGCGTGCCGGTGACTGGCGGCGAGGACGTCCAGGGCGGGCAGGACGTCCGGGAAGAGGGCCCAGGCGCGCTCGTAGTGGGTGATGTAGCGCTCGAACCAGGCGTCCGCCTCCGCGTCGCTCAGCGGCTCGCCGATGAAGTCCCGCACGCGGTCGCGCCGCGTGGCCTCCCAGTCACCCTCACCGGCCGCGTACCGCCGCCAGTGCAGACTCGTGAGCTCCCGCCAGCGAACGATCGCCTGCTCGACGGATTCGTACTGATGGAGCAGGCCCTCAAGGGCCAGATGGGAGCGCATCCCGGTCCGGTCGGCCGTGGTGTAGTCGAAGAGAGTGTCGTCAACGTCCCAGACCACGGCCTTGATGCTCATGGAACGACCGTAACCGCGAACGTGTCTCCGTGTACGGCGGATGCCTTAACGTGATGCGACCGCCGGGTGAAAGACCGAGCCATGACCGACTACCGCGTCCGGTTCACCGTCGAGGCCCGCGCGACATACGACTCCCTGCCCGGAGAGCGCCGAGCCCAGTGGGACGAGGCCGTGCGGACACCGGCCCGTGATCCGTTCCGCGAGAACTCGACCGCTCATGGTCATGGTGGTGCCGGAGATCTTCGATGAGAGCCACTATTCGATGAGAGCCGCTATCTGATCGACGAGGACGACATCGTCTGAGTGAGGACGCGGGGGCTGGCCCGGCGGCTGGGTTACAGCACCCGGCAGGTCGAGCGGCAGCTGATGGCCGAGCTGGGCGCCGGGCCGCTCGCGCTCGCCAGGGCCCAGCGGGCGCAGACCGCGCGG
>NZ_AEJC01000365.1 GCF_000317595.1 Streptomyces ipomoeae 91-03
GACACCCCGGACGGCCCGACGCCGCGCCCGCAATCGCTCATGCTCACCTTCTTCGGCAACCATGTGCTGGAGGAGGACGACAGCGACCTGTGCGTCTACTCCGGCAGCATCATCGACGTGCTCGGCCGCGTCGGTGTCGGTGAACAGGCCGTACGCTCCACGCTGACCCGCATGGTCAACCGCGGTCTGCTGCGGCGCCAACGGGAGGGCCGCAAGATGTACTTCGGCCTGACCCCGCAGGCGACGCGCGTCCTGTCCGACGGTCGCACCCGCATCTGGCGGCAGGGCGCCGTCAACGACGACTGGGACGGCACCTGGACGCTGCTCGGCTTCTCCCTCCCCGACTCCTGGAAGCGTCAGCGCCACGATCTGCGCTCACGGCTCACCTGGTCCGGATTCGGCGCGCTGTACAGCGGGCTGTGGATCGCCCCCGGGGACGTCGACGTCGCCGGCGTCGTCGCGGAGCTGGGGCTCAGCGACCACGTCAAGATCTTCCACGCCCGGGCGGACACGACCACCGACATCGAGCTGATGATCGGCGACACCTGGGACCTGGAGAGCATCGCCGCCCGCTATGTCACCTTCGACAAGCGGTGGACCGCGCTCCTCGGCACCGGAGCCGGGGACAACCCGATCGGCACCGGGCTGCTGCTGGTCAGCGAATGGCTCTCGATCATCCGTACCGACCCCAGACTCCCCGCCCGGCACCTTCCGCCCGCCTGGCCTGCCCGTCCCGCCCAGGACACCTTCCGCCGCGTCGCCGAACAGACCACGGAGCCCGCGCGTCGTATGGCCCGCGAACTGCTGGACACGGTTCCGTCGGCCGCCGGGACGGACTGATCACCGGAGTCGTCGACAACCGTTGCCGCGTGTCGGGGCGGCGGGGCGTGGTCAGCGGACCCACTCCGCGGGCTTGGTGGCCTTGCCCAGCAGCCACTCCAGCGGGCCACGTCGGAAGAAGCGGGACCAGAGCGTCGCGAACACGGTCACGGCGACGAGGAAGCCGAGCAGTACGTGCAGCGGGGAACCGGGCAGTTCCTCGATGCCGAGGAGGTCGATACCGACGGCATGGAGGACGTACGCCGTCAGGGACATCGACCCGACCGCGACGACCGGACGGGCGAGACGGTGGAAGCGCGGGAACGCGTCCACGGCGGCGAGGCAGACGACCAGGACCATGACGGCGACACCTGTGTTGCCCACGATCGACAGGGTCGTCTCGCTGTGCGGTGAGGCCACCAGCAGCGCGTAGCGGGTGTCGCCGCTCGGGTAGCCCCAGATGTCCGACCACCAGGCCGACGCCGCCGAGCCACCGTCGTCCCAGCCGGACTCGCCGACGGCCGCGATGGCGCCGGGGACCAGACGCAGGGCCAGCCAGGAACCGCCGTAGCCGAGCACGGCGAGAGCGGCGCCGGTGAGCGCGAGGCGTACGCGTACGGCGGTGGCGGTCAGGTCCAGGCGGGCCACCGCCATGCCGGCCACGACGAACGGGATCCAGGTCAGGGCCGGGTAGCTGCCGGTGAAGAGGAGCGAGACGATGCCGTCGGCGTCCTCGGGCCAGGTCCAGACGCCGCCGGGCTCGCTGGTGTCGAGCAGCCGCAGGACGACGTACAGGATCTGCGGCAGGACCAGCGCGCTCGCCCCGGCGATGAGCGCCAGCGGGCGGGCGCCCAGCCGGTACAGGGGCAGGACCAGCAGGAAGTACAGGCCGTAGAAGGCGAGGATCACCTCGACCGGGGTGCCGGTGAGGGTGAGCGCGGTACCCACGACGAGCAGGACGACCGCCCGGATCACCACCTTGACGACGGCCTGCCGGCCCGCCCGGCCGGTCTTCGGAGCGCTGCGGCCGGTGATCAGGACGATCGAGAAGCCGACGAGGAAGGCGAAGAGCGCGGAGGCCCGGCCGTGCGTCAGCTCCATGAGGAACCCGATCGTCCCGCCCTCGGAGGGGTCCGGGCCGACATGAGCCGCGTACATCCCGAACACGGCGAGCCCTCGGGCCAGGTCCACGCCTATCAGGCGGGGGGTGGAGGGAGCAGTGCCGTGGGGGGTGCGCGTCGGGGCCGGGGTCGGGGTCGGTGCCGGGGGCGACGGCAGGGCCCCGAGCGCCGTTTCGTCTGTGTTCTTGGGCATGTGTCCAGGCTGGAGAGCGGCCCCGGCCGGGAGTATCCGGCAAGTGTCCGCTCCGCCCCCGCCACCCGGCGGGGCGCACGCCGGGTGGCGGGGGGGGGCGGACCCTCCCGGCCCCTGCGCCGGCGCACGCCGTCGGCCGCCGCCCGGTCCCGCCCCACCCCCCGTGCGGCTGGACCCCTCCCCCCGATCGGCGGGAGTGTCCCGATCGGCCGTTTCACGGAGGTTTTCCGTCCTACGGTCGGGGTGGTGGGAATCGGCGGCGGGCGGCGCGGCGACGTATACGCGGTGGGAATCGACCGCGATGTGCGGCCGAAGACATATGTGCGCGGGGACGGCGGGGCGGGACGGGCGTGATCAGGGTGATGGTGGTCGACGACGAGGCCCTGGTGCGGTCCGGCTTCAAGCTGATCCTGAGCGCGGCCGACGACATCGAGGTCGTCGCGACCACGACGGGCGCGGCGGCGGTCGACACCGTGCGGCGGGAGCGGCCCGACGTGGTGCTGCTGGACATCCGGATGCCGGACGTGGACGGGCTGACGGTGCTGCGGGAGCTGCGCGCGCTGCCGGAGCCGCCGGTCGTGGCGATGCTGACGACGTTCGACGCCGACGAGTACATCCTGACCGTACTGCGTTCGGGCGCCGCCGGCTTTCTGCTCAAGGACACCGGGCCGGATCAACTGGCCCAGCTGGTACGGACGTTGATGGCGGGCGCAGTGGTGATGTCACCGAAGGCGAGCCGTGCCGTCCGGCAGAGCCACCCCGGCGCGGGCCCGGCGGTCGACGACGTCGAGGCCGCGAGGGTGGGGCGGCTCACCGAGCGGGAGCGCGACGTGCTGGTCCTGATCGCGGAGGGGCTGTCCAACGCCGACATCGGTGCCCGTGTCCATCTCAGCGCGGGCACGGTGAAGGACCACGTCAGCGCGATCCTCACCAAGCTGCGAGTGGGCGGCCGAGTCCAGGCCGCGCTGCTCGCCCAGCGAACGGGACTGCTCGACGACCGGCCACGCCGCACCTCGGGAACCGACCGATGACCCCACGCGAAGCCCCCGCCGGCAGCCGGCCGACGATCGGCCCACCCGGCGCACCCCGAACACCCGGCGCACCCTGGTGGGCACGCGTGTCGGACCCGGTCGTCGACGCCGTCGTCGTGGTGATCGCGGTCGCGGATCTCGTGCTCAACCTGGGGGGCGCCTCCCCCGTCGCGACGGCGATCGCCGGGGCGGGCTGTGCCGTGCTCGCGGTCCGCAGACGCTTCCCGTCGGCGGTCTTCGCCTGTACGATCCCGGCCGCGCTGATGCTGGACATCGTGTTCGCCCCGTTCGCGGCCCTGTTCACGCTGGCCGAGCGGTCCCGCGACCGGCGGCTGCTCGGCGTGTGCGCGGTGCTGTTCGCCGGTGCCTCCGCCACCCCGTGGCCGTTGCACGACATCACCCCGCACGACCGCACCTGGACCGTGGTCTACTTCTTCTACACGCTCGCCACGGCCGCCGCGCCCGTTCTGCTCGGCCAACTCATCCAGGCCAGAGGGGACTTGGCCCGGCGGCTCATCGAGATCGAGGAGGCCCGCGAACACGAACGGCTGCTGCACTCCCAGGCCGTCCTCGCCCGCGAACGCGCCCAACTGGCCCGCGAGATGCACGACGTCGTCTCGCACCAGGTCAGCCTGATCGCCGTCCAGGCCGGCGCGCTCCAAGTCGCCGCCAAGGACCCGGACTTCAAGGAGGGCGCCCGTACGATCCGCTCGCTCAGCGTCGACACCCTCGACGAACTGCGCCACATGGTCACCCTGCTCAGGGCCTCCGGCGGCCGGGCCACGGAACTCACCCCACAGCCCACCCTCGCCGATCTCCACACCCTCGTGACCACCAGCGGCATCGACACGAACCTCACCGGCGAACTCCCGCCGGACGTCGGCACCCCCGCACAGCGCGCCGTCTACCGCACCGTGCAGGAAGCCCTCACCAACGTCCGCAAACACGCCCCGGGCGCCACCGCGACCGTACGGCTCTGGCGTGCCGACGACGCCACCGCTTTCGGCGTCACCATCACGAACACACCCCCCACCCGTCCCTCCCTCCCCCTCCCCGGCTCCCGCCAGGGCCTGATCGGTCTCAAGGAGCGCGCGGAACTCCTGGGCGGCACCTTCGCATCCGGCCCCACCCCGGCGGGCGGCTACGAGGCGACCCTGCGCATCCCCACCGATCACACGGACTGAGGCCCCGCAGGGGCCGACCGGGCCGGCCGAGCTCTGCCGTCAGCCGCCAGGACCAGGTACCCCCATGGCTCTGTCCGGAGGCCGGTTATTGTGGCCAGGCGAATCGAACGTATGCAGGGCTGGCGGAGGGCCCGTGGTGTCGGACGTAGGGCGGCTCGTCGCCGGGCGTTACCGGCTCACGGAGCAGATCGGCCGTGGTGGCATGGGCACGGTGTGGCGGGCGGAGGACGAGGTCCTCGGCCGCCAGGTCGCGCTCAAGCGGCTGCACATACAGCCGCATCTCTCCCCCGACGACCTCGCCACGCTGTACGAACGCACCCGCCGCGAGGCCCGCAGCGCCGCCCGTGTCGCCCACCCCAACGTGATCGTCGTCCATGACGTCGTGGACGACACGGACGACAGTGGGGCGGGCGGAAGCGGCGCGACCGCGGAGAGCGGGCGGAACGGCGACGGACAGCCCTGCATCGTCATGGAGTACGTCCCGGCGCCCACGCTCGCCGATCTCCTCACGGACGGCAGGACCCTCCCACCCCACGAGGCGGCCCGTATCGGTCTGGGCATGGTCGCCGCGCTGCGCGCCGCCCACGCCGCCGGCGTACTGCACCGCGACGTCAAGCCCGGCAACGTCCTGCTGGGCGCGGAGGGCCGGGTCGTCCTCACCGACTTCGGCATCGCGATGACGGCCGACGCCTCGACCCTGACCAAGACCGGCGAGATGGTCGGTTCCATCCACTACATGGCCCCGGAGCGGATACGCGGCCAGAAGCCCGGCCCCGCCTCCGACCTGTGGGCCCTGGGCGCCACGCTGTACCAGGCCGTGGAGGGGCGCCCGCCGTTCCGCCGGCTCACCGCGATGGAGGCCGCGTACGCCATCGCCGTCGACCCCCTGGAGCCCCTGAAGCAGGGCGGCGTCCTGGAACCCCTCATCGAGGCCCTCCTCGCCAAGGACCCCGCCGACCGCCCCACCGCCGAGCAGACGGAACGGGCACTGCGGGCCGTGCTGTCCGGTGCGGCGACGGTCGCACTGCCGAAGCCGGGCGCCGGAGGCACGTCCGGCGAGGGCCCGTCCGGCAGCGATGGGTCCAGCAGGGCTACGTCCGGAACCGGCCAGGAAGCCGCCCACAGAAGCGACCGGGAGGCCGGCCAGGAGGTCGGCCAGGAAACCGGCACCGACAGTGGTCGGGCCCCCGGCCAGGACACCCGCCGGGGAGGCGTCCCCACCGGCCCGGACCCGGACGACGGCAGCCCCTCCCACCGAGACCGCCGAGGTCAGGGACAGGGCAGCGGCCGGAGCCGGCGCCGCAGCCGCGTCCTGCTGCCCGCCGCCGCCGTGACCGTCGTCACCACGCTCGTCGGGGCCGTGCTCTACACCACGGCGAACTCGGATGACGAGACCACGGCGAACCGGGATGGCGGGGCCACACCGAAGGGCGGCGCCACCCCCGCGTACTCCCCCTCCCCCGTCCCGGACGGCTACCGTCTCGTCACGGAGAAGAGCCTCGGCGTCTCCTTCCCCGTCCCGGACGGCTGGAAGCTCGATACGCGGTCGTCCGAGCAGGTCATCTACGAGGACGAGACCGGCCGGGTCGGCATCACCATCGGCATGGTCGACCCCGCCGGCTCGCACCCCATGGCCCACTTCAAGGACATCGAGGCGAACACCAAGGCCAACTATCCGGGGACGTACCGGAAGCTGCGCATGCAGAAGACCACCTTCCGCGGGCAGCCGGCCGCCGTCTGGGAGTTCACCTTCAAGGGCCGGGCACGGGTCTTCCGTGCCATCGACCTCGGTTACGGCCGAGCGGGCGAACGGGAGTACGACATCTACCTCTCGGCCCCGGAAGACGACTGGGACACCTACCGCCCCGTCTTCGACAGGGTCAGGGACGGCTTCATCACCAACGGCTCCTGAGCGGTCCCGAGGACACCGCCCTCGTAGGAACCAATGCGGGCCGGAAGCCGGAACCTCCCCTACCTCTGGGCCCATGACACCCGCCCACGCGCGACCCCAGCCCCCGCCCCCGCCGCTCCCCCTCTCCCTGTCCCGCCTCGCCCTCGGCCTGCTGCTCGCCGTGGCCCTCGGCTTCGCGGCGGACCGCACCGCCGCGTCGACGACCGGGATCGCGGACTTCTTCAGCTACTTCACCACCCTGAGCGGCATGGCCGCCTGCGTGGTCCTGCTGGCCGGGGGCTGGGCGGGGGTGTGGGGAAGGGCCGGCGTGCCGGACGCGGTGCGTGGGGCGGTCGTGCTGTACATGACGATCACCGGGTTCGTGTACGGCCTGATCCTCACGGAGTCCCACGACACCCTGATGCCGGCTTGGGCCCACCACGTGCTGCACCAGGTGGCGCCGGTCGCGCTCATCGCCGACTGGCTCGCCGACCCGCCACGTCACCGCATCCGCTACCCGCGGGCCGTGTACTGGCTGGTCCCCCCGATCGTCTACGTCGGCTACGCCCTGATCCGGGGCGCCGTGACCGACTGGTACCCGTACCCGTTCCTCGACCCGGACCAGGGCGTCGGCGGCTACGGCCGGGTCATCCCGGCCTGTCTGCTGCTGCTGGTGCTGTTCGTCGCGGTGGGCGCGCTCGTGGTGCCGGCCGGCAACGCCCTCAGGGCCCGCCGCGACGCCGAGGACGTCGACGACCGCCCCCGCGGCGGCTGAAGCGTGTCCGGGCCCCCGCCCCGCCCGGTCACCTCCGGCCCCCGGCGCCCGCCGCTTCGCGCCCCATGGGCGCCACATGCAGTCGGAACCCGGCGACATGGTGGGCGGGCCAGTCCCGGGCGAACTCGGGTGGGCCGCCGTCCGGTGCCACGAGGACGGCCACCGGGATGCGCTCGGCGGTTCCGAGGATGCCCTCGCGGGTGGTGTTGGCGTTGTTGCCGTGGGTGTGGGCGGAGGCGCAGCCGATGTGGAAGGCGATGGGGATGGCGTAGTCACCGGTGAGCAGGCAGGGCGGTCGTACACCCAGCCGCCGCAGTTCGGCGGCGGCGCGGTGCCAGTCACGACGGGTCGCGGTGGTGCGTTCGACGGTGGCCGCCAGCACCGTGTACTGCACCGCGAGATGCCCGGCGAGGCCGAGCGCCACGAGCGTCCCGGCCACCGGCCGCCAGGCTCCACCCGGCACGGTGACGAGCCCCAGCAGCGCGTCCGCGACCGGGATCGCGAGCAGGGCGTACGCCGGGAGCAGGAAGCGGGGTGCGGCGTATCCGATGAGGAACAGGTAGGGGATGGCGGCCGTGAGGGCGCAGGCCAGGAGCACCACTGTGGGCGTCGCACGCCCCGCCCTGAGCGCCACGGCCAGCCCGAGGGCGGCGAGCACCGGCAGGACGAACCACCACGCGACGACCACGACATGCGGCAGATCACCGGTGCAGGGACGGCACAGGGTGCGCCCCGCCAGGCTGCGCAGCTGGTCGTCGACGGCGATGTTCCAGCCCAGCCCGCCCTGGATCCGCGAGGCGTCGGCCAGTCGTCGGGCCGGCCCCCCGTACCGGGCGTACGACTCGACGACCCACGCCCCCGCCCCGGTGCCGCCGCCGGCCGCCATCGCCGGCAGCAGCCGGGGCCGCCACCATCGCCGTACGCCCACCAGCAGCACGAACAGCGGAAGGGTCACCCATACGGTGTCGGTGGGCCGTATCCACGCCATCAGCGCGGTACCGGCCGCCGCGCCCCACAGCGCCGCCCGGTCGCCG
>NZ_AEJC01000366.1 GCF_000317595.1 Streptomyces ipomoeae 91-03
AACCGGTCGAGCGGGTGGGGCAGGTCACCTGGCGGGCGCAAGGAGCTGTGTGGCCGCCAACTGTGCGTACAGCTCGTCCTTGGCCACCAGTTCCGCGTGGGTGCCCGCCGACCGTACCCGTCCCGTCTCCATCACGACGATCCGGTCGGCGCTTGTCACCGTCGACAGGCGGTGGGCGACCACCAGCACGGTGGTGTCGCGGGCCACGTCCGCGATGACGTCCCGCAGCGCCTGCTCGTTGACGGCGTCGAGCTGCGAGGTCGCCTCGTCCAGGAGCAGCAGCCGGGGTCTGCGCAGCAGTGCGCGGGCGATCGCGATGCGCTGCCGCTCACCGCCCGACAGCTTGGAGCCCCGGTGTCCGACCGGTGTCTGAAGACCGTCGGGGAGGCGGTCGACGAGGGTGTCGAGTCTGGCCCGTGCCAGGACGTCATGGATGTCGTGGTCCGTCGCGTCGGGCGCCGCGAAGAGCAGGTTCTCCCGGAGCGTGCCGGCCAGTACGGGAGCTTCCTGCTCGACGTACCCGATGGCGGACCGCAGCTGGGGCAGGGACCAGTCCTGTACGTCCTTGCCGTCGACCAGGACCCGGCCGCCGGTCGCCTCGTAGAACCGCTCGAGGAGCGCGAAGACCGTCGACTTGCCCGCACCCGAGGGGCCGACGAAGGCTGTCATCCCGCCACCCGGTATGTCGAAGCTCACCTGGTGGTGGATGTGCGGCAGGTCCGGACGATAGCGGAAGGACACGTCCTCGAAGCGGACCGACGCCGGGCCCGGCTCCGCGTCCGCCTCGCTGAGCGGGGAGAGCTGCCGGGGCGTCAGTGGTTCTACCGACAGACGTTCCGCCTGGGTGATCCGGGAGATCGCGACGGCTCCCTCCTGGTACTGGGACACGGCGTCGACCAGCCTGGACACCGGCTCGATCAGGTAGAAGAGGTAGAGCAGGAAGGCGATGAGGGTGGACACGGGGATTTCCCCGGACGCCACCCGCGCCCCGCCGACGCCGAGCACCGCCAGGAACGCCAGCTGCACCCCGAGTTCGTCCGCGGATCCCGCCACGGCCTCCCACTTCGCGCTCCTCACGCCGTGCTGCCACGCCCGCCGTGTCACCGCCTCCACCCGGGCGGTCTCCCGCTCCTCGGCGCCGGACGCCTTCACCGTACGGAACGCCCCGAAGACGCGCTCCAACGCGGTGGAGATCTCCCCGACCGCCTCCTGGTAGCGCTCCGTGGCCTGCGCGATCTTGGGCATCACGAGCGCGACGGACCCGGCCATCAAGATGAGCACGCCGAGCGTCACGCCCAGCAGCACGGCGTCCAGAAACGCCATCACCACGATCGTCGCGGCGAAGGCCACCGCGCCGGTGGCCGCGGAGACAACCGCCTGGGTGGTGACCGCGTGCAGCAGCGTCGTGTCGGAGGTGACCCGGGACATCAGGTCGCCCGGCGGGATCCGTTCCACCTCCGCGAGCCGCAGCCGCAGCAACCGTCCGATGAGGCTGCGCCGCGCGGCCAGGACGACTGACTCCGCTGTCCGTTCGAGCGCGTAGGCACCGAATGCCTCGACGGTCGTGCTCACCACCACGAGCACGGTGAGGCCCAGCAGGATCCCGGTGATGGTCCCGCCGGACGCGAGCCTGTCCAGCAGCGCCTTCGTGGCCAGCGGCTGGAGCAGCCCGCCGGCGGCCCCGACCAGCGCGCAGAGCAGACCCAGGGCGATGACCCACCGGTGCGGCCGGACATGCGCGTACAGCGCCTTGAGCGTGTCGCGGGCGGACAGGGACGCAGCGCCTGTCGTCGACAGGTCGGATGCGGTCTTCACGAATTTCCTCTCTCTATGGGTTGCCGAGCACCGCGTCCGCGGTTCTGAACACCGGGGCGAGGTCACGTGTCGGTTCAGGACACAGCGACAGCGCGGCGCCCGGCCCCGCGCTCCGAACGCTCGACACGCGAGACGCACTGCGTCGTGTGCCGGGGTGCCCGGCGGCGTTGTCGATCCGTCGGTACGTACGTCGGTGGGCGTTCTGCACTGCCCCGTGCTCGGGGACCAACAGTCCGTCCGACCGCGCGTGATGAACGCGCGAGGACGTGACCGCAGTTGGGCCCAAGGGCACTCGCGGCCGATGATGCGCGCCGCACGGCTCCCCGCCGTCGGCTCAGTGGATCAATGCGGCTGCCCTCGTGGCGAAAGGGAGAGCGAGGGCGGGCTTCGTAGAGTCGAGGCTCCAGATGGCCACGAATGCGACCCCTGCTACCGGCGTCAGACCGAGGAACTCCAGGCGCTCGCCTCCGCGCGGCATGACGTCACGGCCGGGCACGTCGGCGCAGGCCGATGTCCCGGGTAGGTGCCGAACTCCGTGGCGTACACGTGGTGTGCCATGCCTCCAGCCGGGAACGGCGGTTGTGCTTCGCCCATCCGGCAACCGACGGGACCGGTTCGACCGGCGCAGCGGGCTCGGGCAGGGGCGGGGCTGCGGCGGTGACGCTCCCTGCCCGGCTCGATCTGTGTCATACAGAGAATGTCGCTGCTCCGAAGTCGGCCGACCATCCGACAGGCTTCGGTATCGGCCCCGCCGACCGGCGGGACAGCCCCCGCCGACCAGCGGGCTCTCACCTTCGGCACGGCATGACCGGCCCTGAACCGCAGCTATGTCCAGACCGCTGGGTGGGCCACCCCGACAACTGGACCGCCATGGCGCTTGCCGACCCGTCGGGCGACTGCGTCGGCCGTTTCGCGGTGTCCATAATGCTGCCCCTCACAGCGGCATACACCGTGGGGGTCGAGGCGAGCAGCCCGGCGAGCACTGAGGGGTGTGGGTGGAGAGTGGGCACTCCTCAACTGGCGCGCTTGTCGGAGCGGGGCGCAAGGAGTTCTCCAAGGCGTTCCAGGGCTCTGTCGTCGGGACGGGCGTCTTCCAAGGCCGCGAGCAGGGCCCGCTGGGCTGCCGGGCCGCCCTCGCCGTAGACGTAGCGGGCGATCTCCCTCAGATGGTCGCGCGCCACGTTGGAATCCGCGATGGGCAGCAGCCGGGTCGTATCCACACGCCGGCGCATGTCCTGGAGGATCCCTTCGCGGAAAGCGTGGCTGCTCATGTCCTGGAGGGCTTCCAGCGCCTCGGTCAGTTCCAGCTCCGCCGCGAGGCGGGCGGGATCGGAAGTCACAGCCACCCCGGCGAGGATGCCGACGACCTCATCGAGGTCGGCCGGCGTCCACGTCGCGGCCAGGCAGTGGGCGCGGGCCGCGACCTGTGCGGCCCGCAGATTCAAGCGGGTGGGGAAAGCGGCTGCGAGGACCTTGAGTTGGCCGACCGCCTCAGGAGTACCGCGACGGCTCAGGGTTGCGGGCAGTGACTCACGCCAGTCCAGGGCCTCCATTTCCGGAGTCATGGTATACACGCCGAGCGGACGACTGCTCCCTTCCTGGGAGAAGACCGTGCTGAGCCACCGGTACAGCGTGCTCAGTCCCCTTTCGTCCGCCCAGCCCTCGACATGGTCGCGCGCGGAGCGCGCGCCGCATCTCAGCGCGAGAGCCCGGCTGAAGCGGTCGGATGTATCGATCAGCCTCTTCAGTCTTGGCCATGCGTCGAAACCGTCAGCCTCCAGGAGCAGCGAAGCAGCAAGGGTGGGAAGACCGAGATCCATCAGGACCTAGCCAGGGGACGCCCCGCTTTAGCGGGGTGGGGAATGGCTTCTCTGGGCTGCTCTGACCTCAACTGAGTGCACGGATCTGCACTGTTCACCTGAGCCCGTCTCTCTGCCGCACTATACCTGCGGCGTGTGTATAGTGATCGCATGGCCGTGACCAGGAAGGTTCGCCGGTTCTCCGGCGGCGTGTACGACCTCGGACTCCACGTGGTGTGGTGCCCGAAGTACCGCCGTCCGGTCCTCGGCGGCCGGGTCGCGGAACGACTGGAGGAACTGATCCGGCAGAAGGCCGACGAACGGGGGTGGGAGATCGTGGCGCTCGAAGTCATGCCCGACCACGTCCACCTGTTCGTCAAGCACGACCCGAAGTCGTCGGCCTCATACGTGGCCAACCAGTTCAAGGGCTTCACCTCCCGCGTGCTGCGCGAGGAGTTCCCGCACCTGAAGTCACGGATGCCCACCCTGTGGTCGTCGTCGTACTTCGCGGCATCGGTCGGAGCCGTCTCGGCGGACACCGTGCGCCGGTACATCGACACCCAATGGGAACGCCCGTGGAGGAAGGGGGACGGCTCGTGATCCGCGCGTACAAGTTCCTCCTGCGCCCCACGGCCCGTCAGACGGCCGCGCTGGGCGAGATGCTGCGGGACCACTGCTCCCTCTACAACGGCGCCCTCCAAGAGCGTCGGGACGCCTACCAGCACGCCTCGAAGACCGCCGTCCGCTACGGCGACCAGTCCGCCCAGCTCAAAGAGATCCGCGCGTTCGACCCCGAGCGCCAAGGCCGATGGTCGTTCTCCAGTCAGCAAGCCACCCTGCGCCGCCTCGACAAGGCGTTCGCCGCGTTCTTCCGCCGAGTCAAGGCCGGACAGACCCCCGGTTACCCGCGCTTCAAAGGCGTCGGGCACTTCGGCACCGTCACCTTCCCCAAGGACGGAGACGGCTGCCGCTGGGACTCCACCCCCCACGATGCGCAGACCCGCGTACGGATCCAGGGCGTCGGCCACATCCGCGTGCACCGGCACCGGCCCGTACAGGGCCGCGTCAAGACGGTCTCGGTGAAGCGGGAGGGGGCCCGCTGGTACGTCGTCCTCGCCTGCGACAACGTGCCCGCCGAGGAGCTGCCGCCCACCGGAGCGATCGCCGGTATCGACATGGGCATCGCTCACTTCCTGACCACCTCGGACGGCGAACACGTCGCCAACCCCCGCTTCCTTCAAGCGGGGGCCGACGAACTGGCCGAAGCACAGCGGCACCTCGCGACGTTCCCCAAGCGCACCCGGCAGCGCACCAAGCGCCACCGCGCCGCAGCCCGGAAGGTCGCCAAGCTGCACGCCAAGATCCGGCGGCAGCGCGCCGACTTCCATCACAAGACCGCCCGCGCGCTCATCACCGACCACGACGTGATCGCACACGAGCGGCTGAACACGGCGGGCATGACCAAGAGCCCCGCACCCAAGGCCGACCCCGAGCAGCCCGGCGGCTTCCTGCCCAACGGTGCTGCCGCGAAGGCCGGACTCAACCGCAGCATCCTCGACGCGGGTTGGGCGCAGTTCCTCGGAATCCTGGCGAACAAGGCTGAGAGTGCCGGTCGCCTGGTGGTCCCGGTGGACGCGCGCAACACCTCCCGCACGTGCCCCGACTGCGGGCACGTAGCGAAGGAGAACCGCCTCACCCAAGCGAAGTTCCAGTGCACGGCGTGCGGGTTCACGGCGAACGCGGACCACGTCGGCGCGACGAACGTCCTCAGCAGGGCCGGGCTGGTCCTCTGCGCGGCGGCCTAGCCACCGACGCAGGAAGCCCGCGCGTTTACGCGCGGGTGGAGTCACGTCCCTCTCCCCCAGGGCACGGCGGCGGCCCGCTCAAGCAACCCACCTCCCGGGGCGCAGCTGCCGTATTGATGCCGGGCGAGTTCGCGCCCGATGGTTCCGCGTCCGACCGGCAGTGCTCACGGCACTCGGGTCCAGGCGCCGTACTGCAACGCCCCCAGGACCTGGCTGCCCTGTTCCAGCAGGGCCTTCTCCAACTGGTCCGGCAGGGTGTCGTCGGCGACGAGGCCCGCCGGCAGGGACAGCCCCGCCTTCGCCAGCGCCGGTGCGATGCTGCGCAGCGTGTACGCCAGCCACGGGATGATGGGTGAGTCCCCGCCCGCTGCGACCGGGGCCTCGCACTCGACCTCCGGAGCGGGCAGTCCGGCATCGAGGAAGGTGCGGTTCAGCCGGCGACCGAAGTCCGGCGGCGTGCCGGTGGCCCGGTACACCTCCGAGAGCAGCCGGTAGCACTCGTCCCACAGGGGGCTCGGTGGCCAACTGGGGTTCTGCACGGTGAAGTCGACCTCGTGGAACACCAGGATCCCCCCAGGCCGCAGAAACCGCGTGAACCGTCGGAGCAAGTCGGCGGGGTCCTTCTGGTACAGCAGGACGTAGCGGCCCACCACGGCGTCGAAGCGCTCCGTGGTGTCGAAGTCGTCGAGCTCGGTGACCTCGAAGTCGAGGCTCGCGTCGAAGCCTTCGTTCCGCGCCCTGCGGCGGGCCTTGTCCGTGGCCGCGGGGTCGCGGTCGATGCCCAGGACCCGGCCGCGCGGCCCCACGATCTCGCCGGCCAGCATCGAGACATCACCCATCCCCGAACCGAGATCGAGGACGGACATCCCGGGCCTCAGACCACCCAGGCGAAGGAACCGATCCGTCGAGGAACGCAGGATCCGTCCCCGCAGCATGAGACGCCGGTGCTCCAAGTCCGAGCTTCCGAGCACGTAGTCGGCGTCCGCGTCGTGCGCGGCCCCTATGACCTGCACGGGATGTTCGTTCATTCTGTTTCCTGCTCCTCGTCGGGTTCCCCGGCTTCCACCAGGTGGGAGCACATCGAGTACGACACAGGCGTGACGCGGTGTATGGGCGTGCTGGAGCCGGTCAGCGGGGCGCCTGTCCCGTCATGACGGGCCGCGATGATCTCCGCCGCGATGGAGACGGCGGTCTCCTCGGGTGTACGGGCACCGAGGTCGAGGCCGATCGGGGAGCGCAGCCGCGCCAACTCCCGTTCGGTCAGGCCTGCTGCACGCAGCCGTCGCGCGCGGTCGGCATGGGTGCGGCGCGAGCCCATCGCGCCGACGTACGCGACCGGCATCCGCAGGGCTTCCGTCAGCAGGGGTACGTCGAACTTGGCGTCGTGGGTGAGAACGCACAGCACCGTGCGCGCGTCGGCCGGCGTGCGCCGCAGATAGCGGTGCGGCCAGTCGACGACGATGTCGTCGGCGTCGGGGAAACGGGCCCGGGTGGCGAAGACGGGGCGCGCATCGCAGACCGTCACGTGGTAGCCCAGGAACCTGCCGACGCGGACGAGTGCGGCCGCGTGGTCGATCGCCCCGAAGACGATCATGCGAGGTGGTGGCACATGGGACTCGACGAGCAGAGTGAGGCTGCCGGGGCTGGGCGAGCCTCCCCCGGACTCCGTCCGGAGGGACCCCCATCCCGCCGCGCTCGCCGGCAGGTCGAACGTGCCGCTGCGACCGGCGTCCAGCAGGGCGTGTGCCTCGGCTGCCGCCGTCCGGTCCAGCTCCGGGGGACCGCCGAGCCCTCCCTCGTAGGAGCCGTCGGGGCGCACGAGGAGGGCGGCGCCGAGCTTGTCGGCAGGGCCGCGCACCACCCGGGCGAGCGCCGCCGGTTCATCGCGGACGGCTGCCATCACGGCGGACCGGAACACCGTCCCGACAGGCGTCCCGGCGCGTAGGGGGATGACCAGGATGTCGATGATCCCGCCGCAGGTCAGGCCGACCGCGAAGGCGTCTTCGTCGCTGTACCCGAAGCGCGCGACGACTGGCTCGCCGTCGGCCAGCGCCTGTTGGCACAGCTCATAGACCGCTCCTTCCACGCAGCCGCCGGAGACCGAGCCGATCACCGTCCCCTCGGCGTCCACGGCGAGGGCGGCGCCGGGTGCGCGCGGGCTGCTGCCGCTCACCGCCACGACGGTGGCGACGGCGAAGGTCCGGGCCTCTTCGATCCAACGGCTCAACTCCTCGGCGATGTCAAGCACCTGGAACCCCCGCGGTCAGGACCCGGTCGGGTCGGATGGGCAGGTCGCGGTGACGTACGCCGGTCGCGTGCCAGACCGCGTTGGCGATGGCCGCCGCGGCGCCGACGTTGCCGACCTCGCCGATGCCCCTGACGCCGACGGGGTCGTCGGGGTCCTCGTCGTCCAGCCAGTACGCCTCGATGGCCGGGACGTCGGCGTGCGCGGCGATGCACTGTGAGCTGGGCCGGTTCCTCGCGTCGCAATGCAGTGTGTCCGCCGGGCAGCCGTTGTGCCTGGTCCTGGCCGTCCCACCGTCACAGAGGGCACTGGTTCCCTTCTCGTCACTGGCCGAGAGTGAACCGTGGCCTCGGGCGGCTCATACGGATCGGCCGCTTCGACCTCCATCCCGGCCAGACCATCAGCGCAAAAGGAAAGACGCAACCATGACGAGCACCGACACCGGACACGAGATCGTCTACGACAGCTTCGAGGGGCCGACCCTGGACCGGGCTTGGCGGTGATCCGCAAGTACAGTGCGACGGCATGCATCGCGAGGTTCATCCGCTCCTCCACCGTTACGGCGTGGAGAACCGGCCGGGACCCGGAGGCGAGGGGCCGTCGGCGCGGACGCCGTTCGTGACCCGCAGGAACTCCAGCTTCTCCGCGTCGGCGGAACCCGCGGCCACCGTGTAGACGACGAGTCGGATGTCGCAGCCCGGGACGGTGAGCACGTCGCAGTCGCAGATCACCTCACCCACCTGGGGGTGTACGACGGTCTTGCGGGCCGAGACGTGCGGACCGACCGCGCCCTCGTCCCACAGCCGGGCGAACTCCGCGCTGGTGGACCGCAGTTCCTCGACGAGGTCGGTCAGGCCACGGTCACGGGGGTAGTCGATGAGAGCCGTGCGCAGGTCGGCGACGAGGGCGGTTTTCAGGGCGTCGCCGTCCTGGAGCACGGGCCAGGACGCGAGCCGGCTGGGCCCTGTGGCGAAGACCGCCCGTGCCAGGTTGCGCTCGTCGTGTGTCCGTGCGCTGGGGTCGCCCATCAGTACTGCCCATGCGGGGGTCCAGGACAGCAAGGTCCAGTCGGCGCTGAACACGCCCACGGGGAACTCCCCGAGGCGGGCCAGCATCCGTTGGACCCCGGCCGGCACATGCGTGGAGACCGTCCCCTCCTGGGGCGGGAGGAGGCCGGCCAGCCGGTAGGCGTGATCGCGCTCCATGGGCTGCAGTTGCAGTGCCCTGGCCAGGCTCGCGACGACCTGCGCCGAAGGGCTCGTGGCGCGGCCCTGCTCCAGCCGCACCACGTAGTCGACCGACAGCCCCGCGAGCTCGGCCAGTTCCTCGCGTCGCAGCCCCACCGCGCGTCGTCCGGGCCGCGAGGTCCGCCCGACGTCGGTGGGAGAAAGCCGGTCGCGCCAGCGGCGCAATGCCGTGCCCAGGGTCTCGTCCACTCGGCCATTGTGTCCGCCGGGCCGCCGTTGTGCCTGGTACTGGCTGTCCTACCGTCTCGGAGAGCACTGGTTGTCCTCTCGTCACGGGCCGAGAGTGGACGCATGACGACAACATTCATCACAGGAGCCAACAAATCCCTCGGATACGAGACCGCCCGCCGCTTGATCGAGGCCGGCCACACCGTCCTCGTCGGTGCTCGTGATCCGGAGCGCGGCCGGGCGGCTGCCGACGCCCTCGGTGCCCGTTTTATCCAGATCGATGTGACGGACGACGCGTCGGTGGCCGAGGCCGCCGCCGACATCGGGGCTCGCGAGGGGGGGCATCGACGTCCTGATCAACAACGCCGGTGTCTTCGGGCCGCACATCCCCGCCGATCAGCTCACGGCCGCTGACGCGAGCACGGTGTTCGAGGTCAATGTCGTGGGGATCGTCCGGGTGACGCACGCGTTCCTGCCTCTGCTGCGCAAGTCGGCGAACCCGGTCATCGTCAATGTGTCCAGCGGCATGGGGTCGTTCGCGGCCACCCATGACGCCGGGCGCGTCGAGTCGAGGAACCTCGCGCCGCTCTACACGGCGTCGAAGGCCGCCGTGACCATGCTGACCACGCAGTACGCGAAGTCCTGGCCGGACGTGAAGGTGAACGCGGCCGACCCGGGCTACACCGCGACCGACTTCAACGGGCACAGCGGCCCGCAGACAGTGACCGAGGGGACCGACGCGATCGTCGAACTCGCCACCATCGGGGCGGACGGACCGACCGGAACCTTCCGTGACCGTCACGGTGAGATGCCCTGGTGATCCACCTCTGAATTCGGGGCGTGCCGTCCGAGGTCTGCCGCGCGCCGGCGTGGTGCAGGGGGCCGCCCGCGATCTCGGCGATGGTCAGACGCGCCCGCAGCACCCGCGGCGCGGTCCGCCCCCGCTCCCGGCGCCAGGGCGTCGTCTCGATCCGATCGCGCAGCGCGGCGAGGACTCCGTGCGCGTGGTGCCGGGAGTCCGGCGCCATGGTGGTGCTGACCGCTCCTGTAGCGCTGGCACACACCCGGCGGATGTGGTCCAGAGCGCGGGACTGCCCGGAACGCGGCGCGATGTTCCGGGCGTGCCGACCGCCTTCGTGCTCGGGGTGCGACAGCAGGCGGGTCAGCTGGTCGGTGGTGCCGCCGGCGCGGGCCACATGGCAGGCCGTGGCCGCGGTGATCCGGTGACCGTGCTCGGCCGCGCCCTGACGGTCCGCACGCCGCGCGGCACGGTCCGGCCGTCAGTGGCGAGTCGGCTGTAACTGCCGGTGGCGTAGCGGCCGGTGAGGTCGCCGAGCATGGCGGCGCCCGTCGCGACCTCGCGCACGGTGCCGGGCAACCGGTTGCGGATGGAAAGGCCCTCCACCGGACCGGTGGCCGGCGCGACCTCCGTCGCCTTGATCAGGGTGTGGAGCCTTCGGCGAGGCCGAGGTCCTTGACGGCGTCGAGGGTGATGGCGGCGGTGACATCCTGACCGCCGTCGAGCCGGACTTCGACCGTTGCCATGGCTTCGCCCGGGGTGACTGAGGTGACGGTGCCGGGGATCTGGTTGCGGATGCTCAGGCTCATGGCGGGCGCCTCGCAGCGCAGGGGTGATTTGTCGCTATTTGGGGTTGCTCTGTGGTCCACCGTGGACCGGTGGGGGTCGGCTGTTCCGGGCCGCGGGGTTCGGCGCGCGTCTCCTCAGGCGGGGTAGGCGTGTGTCTGGGCGGCCTTGACGGTCGCCCACACCGTGGCTCCGGGGCGGAGGTCGAGTTCGGCGGCTGCGACCGTGGTGAGGTCGGCGGCCAGGGGGAGTTCGCCGGTGAGGTCGGCGCGGATCTGGTCGCCGTGGATCTCCAGGCCGGCCACCTCACAGCGCCAGAGGTTGCGGGCGCTGGAACCGGTGGGCCGGTCCCGGTGCAGGGTCACCGCGCTGGGCGGGAAGGCGACGAAGACCGGCCCGGTGAGGTCTTCGGTGGTCGTGATCGTGGGTTCTGCGTCGACGTGGACCGTGTGTCCCTCGGCCTGTCCCCGGTAGAGGTTGAGACCGACCAGGTGGGCGATGTAGTCGGTGCGCGGGTGGCGGGCGATGTCGGACGGCGTGCCCTCCTGGACGATACGGCCGTCCTCGACGACGACGAGACGGTCGGCCAGCACCATCGCGTCGAGCGGGTCGTGTGTGACGAGTACGGCGACGGCCTCGAAGTCGGCCAGGTGGTGGCGGAGCTGGGCGCGGACGTCGAGGCGGGTGCGGGCGTCGAGGGCGGCGAGCGGCTCGTCGAGGAGGAGCAGGCGCGGGTGGGTGGCCAGGGCGCGGGCGAGGGCGACGCGCTGGGCCTGGCCGCCGGAGAGGCGGCGGGGCTTGGCCCCGGCGTGGGCGGCGAGGTCCATGCGCTCCAGCCACTCGGCGGCCTGGGCGCGGGCCTGCGCCTTGGTGGCGCCGTGGCAGCGGGGGCCGAAGGCCACGTTGTCGAGCGCGGTGAGGTGGGGGAAGAGCAGGTAGTCCTGGAAGACGACGCCGACCGGGCGGGACTCCGGTGGGGTACGGTCCAACTCCGCCCCGTCCAGCCGGAGGTGACCGCCGGAGAGCGGGACCAGGCCGGCGAGCGCGCGCAGGGCGGTCGTCTTGCCGGCGCCGTTGGGGCCGAGGAGCGCGACGACGTCACCGGGCGCCGCGGTCAGTCTCACGTCGAGGCGGAAGGAACCGCGCTCGACCACGAGCCGGGCGTCGAGTCCCTCCCGCGCGGGGTCGGGGGCGCGGACGGCGTCCTGAGGGGTCTTCTCGGTGTCGGTCATGAGGCGGTCATCCAGCGATCACGTAGTCCCGCCAGGACCGCGATCGACACGGCCAGCAGGACCAGGCTGAGGGCGATCGCGGCCTCCGGGTCGCTCTGCAGGGCGAGGTAGACGGCGAGGGGCATCGTCTGCGTACGGCCGGGGAAGTTGCCGGCGAAGGTGATGGTCGCGCCGAACTCGCCGAGCGCCCGCGCCCAGGCCAGGACCGCGCCCGCCGCGATGCCGGGCGCGATGAGCGGCAGCGTGACCCGGCGGAACGCGGTGAAGCGGGAGGCGCCCAGGGTGGTGGCGGCCTCCTCGTAGCGCGGGTCGGCGGCCCGCAGGGTGCCCTCGACGCTGATGACGAGGAACGGCATGGCGACGAACGCCTCGGCGACCACGACCCCGGCGGTGGTGAACGGCAGTGTGACGCCGAACCAGTCGTCCAGCCACCGCCCCACGACGCCGTTGCGGCCGAGCGCCATGAGCAGCGCGACACCGCCGACGACCGGCGGCAGGACGAGAGGGAGCGTGACGAGGGCCCGTACGAGACCACGCCCCGGGAACTCGACCCGGGCCAGCAGCCAGGCGAGAGGCACGCCGATCACCAGGCTGATCACGGTTGCCGCCGTCGCGCAGACGAGGGAGAGCTGAAGCGCCTGCCACACCTCGGCGCTGGTCAGCAGGTCGGGCATGCTCCGCCACGGGGCACGGATCAGCAGGGCGACGAGCGGGAGGACCAGGAACGCGAGGCCGATCAGCGCGGGCAGCAGAAGCGGCAGCGGGGCGCCCCCGCCGACGCGGCGGCGCCGCGGGCCACCGGCCAGGGTGTCCGCGGCTCCGGCCCTGTCCGAGGAGGGAGACGTCACGGCTTCAGGAACCCGGCTTCGGTCAGGACCTTCTGGCCCTCGGCGGACCGCACGAGTGCGATGAACGCCGTGGCGGTATCGGCGTTCTCGGAGCCCTTGAGCAGGGTGATCGGGTAGTCGTTGATGGCGTCGGCCGACTCGGGGAACTCCACGCCCTCCACCTTGCCACCCGCGGCCCTCACATCGGTCTTGTAGACGACCGCGGCGTCGGCCTCCTTCAGCACCACCTTGTTCAGGGCCGCCTTGACGTCCTCCTCGTAGGAGACGGGGGTGAGCTTCAGCCTGCTCGCGTCGAGGGCCTTCTGGGCGGCGGCGCCGCACGGCACCGTCGTGTCGCACAGCACGACCTTCAGATCCGAGTCGGTGAGGTCCTTGAGGGAGGAGATCGTGTGCGGGTTGCCGGGCAGGGTGGCGATCTCCAGCTGGTTGCGGACGAAGGTGGCCGGTGTGCCGGAGGCGCCCCCCGCATCCGTGACGATCTTCATCGTCTTGGGGCTGGCGGAGGCGAACACGTCGGCCGGCGCGCCGCTGGTGATGCTCGCGGCGAGGGTGTCGCTGCCGCCGAAGTTGAAGGTGACCTTCGTCCCGGGGTGGGCCTTCTCGAACTCCTTGCCCAGGGTCGTGAAGCTCTCCTTCAGCGAGGCCGCGGCAAAGACCGTCACCTCGCCGGACAGCTTGTCCGAGGCGGAGACCGACGCGGGGGAGTCCGACCCGGCCGACGAGGAATCCGAGTCGGAGGAGGAGCAAGCACTCAGGGCCAGCAGGGCTGCGGCGCCTGCGCCGGTCACCTTCGACATCCGGCGGGTCCGGCGCGCGGAACGGGTCATCACGGGTCCACTCCCTCAAGGTCCTGACGGACACCCTCACCTTGGTCCTGACGGACACATCACCTTGGCCCCGGCGGACCGTCCACGGTCTTTCGACGACCCCGTCGGTCGACTTGAACCGGGATGATCCGGCGGCCCGGTCCGGCGGTGTCGGCGCTGACACCGAGTAAGGCAGCCGCGTCACCGATCCGGTAGCTGTGCATGCGCCGATGATACTGCCGCAAACGCAAGGGGAAAGCATCCCGTCTCATCGCATGAGCAGGGATGCTTACTGTTGAAGCTGGTATATGCGTTTGTGCGGGACGAGGGTCCGGGTACGGTCATCCAGGAGGTGGTAGCCCGTGAGTCAGCCCCTCGTAGCTGCCCGTACGACCGCCGGACCGGCGGCGGAACTCGCCCTCACCGGCGATCCGACCCGTCCGGCCCGGCTGACGGGCCCGATCCGCCGGCCTGGCCACAGCACGAGGCCGACGTCAGCTTCGAGTGCGCCACCAGCGGCAGCCGGCACCACCGCTTCACCGGGCCGCTCCTGCACGACGTCCTGTCGGCGGCCGGCCCCGGCTTCGGCCGCGCCCCCGTCCTGCTCGCGGTCACCATCGACGACACCTCGCTCGACCGCGCCGCCCCCAGCTCGTCCTGCCCCAGGACCGCCGCGGCGCCCGGTGCATCAGCGGCATCCGGCGAACGGCTCGTCCGTCAGCAGCAGTCGGCTGTCCTGGGCCGGCGTCCGGGCCGGCGCGACGCGCTGCCGCATGCCACCCGACAGCTCGTGCACCCGCTTGCGGTACGCGCCCCGCAGCCGTACGAGTTCCAGCAGCCGTTCCGCCTCGGCGCGGCGCTCCGGCCCCGCGACCGGGTTGAGCAGGGTGGACTTGCCGCAACCGGAAGCTCCCAGGAGGGTGACGAACTCGCCGGGCGCGACATCGAGCGTGATGTCGTCCGGCGCGAGCCGCTGTCCGCCGGGCGTGCCCGGAGCGGGGAAGGACTTCGAGACGTGCTCGATACGGGCGGCGTGTGTCACCGCCGTGGTGTCCTCGGGGGCCCTGGCGATCGTGGTGGCCATGGTCGTCACCTCCCGGGAGCTCATCGGCTCCGGTTGCCGTTACTCGGCGCCGAGGCCCGCGTCGTCGACCTCGTCCTTGCCTTCGGCCTTGAGGACCTTGTTGAGGAGCGTGAGGTCGTAGATGCCCTTCAGGTCCGGCTTGTCCAGCAGACCGGCCTTGACCGCGTGCTCCGCCTCGGTGTTGAGAGTGGCGGCGAGCGGGTCGTCGAGGAAGGTGATGGACTTCCAGGCCGGGTCGATGACCTCGGCGGGCAGCTCCTTGCCCGACAGCCCCTTCAGCGCCGCGTTGGCGGACGCCTTCGCCTTCTCCGGGTTGGCGTTGATCCACTCATTGGTCTTCACCGAGGCGCGCAGTACGGCCTCGACGACGTCCGGGTGCTCCTTCAGGAACTCCTGGCGCACGATGATGTTCGTGATGACGAACTTCTTGTCGGGCCACAGGTCGGCCTCGTCGAGCAGCACCTTCGCGCCCTCGGCGACCAGCTTGGACGCGGTCGGCTCCGGGACCCAGGCACCGTCGATGGCACCGGACTTGTAGGCGTCCGGGGCGACCGAGTTGTCCGTGCGGATCACGGAGACGTCGCCCTTGCCGCTCTGCGCGTCGACCTTCCAGCCCTGGTCCGCGATCCAGTTGAGGAACGCCACGTCCTGGGTGTTGCCGAGCTGGGGGGTGGCGATCTTCTTGCCCTTGACGTCCTTGATGGACTTGATCTTGTCCGGGTTGACGACGAGCTTCACACCGCCGGACGCCGAACCGCCGATGATGCGCAGGTTCTCGCCGTTCGACTTGGTGTAGCCGTTGATGGCGGGGGAGGGGCCGATCCAGCCGATGTCGATGGAGCCGCCGTTGAGGGCCTCGATCTCGGAGGGGCCGGCGTTGAAGGTGGAGGTCTTGATCGTGGTGCCGCCGAGCTCCTTCTGGAACAGGCCCTCCTGGACGCCCACGAGAGCGGTGGCATGCGTGAGGTTGGGGAAGTAGCCGATGTTCACTTCGTCGGCGGAGAGCTTCTTGGCACCCGCCGCGACCTTCGTCTGCTTGCTGTTGTCGGTGGACTCGGAACCGTAACCGCAGGCGGTCAGCAGGAGGGGGAGCGCCGCTATGACGGCGATGGTGCGCAGGGTGGTGAGCGGTCTTGCGGCAGACACGGAGGTGTCCTCTCAGGGGATGGGTGATCAGGGAGGGATGGAAAGCGAGATGTGAGTCCCATGGGCACGCACCAACACTCCACTCGCCGGCCCTCGGCAGCAGCGATGCCGTCTCGGGCTGAGGAGTGGATCGTGGGGGGAGCGGATGTCGCGCCTGTCTGTCACCGCCGAGCCGCGCCTGAGGCATGCGGACGGCGGGTGCGGGCGGCGCGTCAGCCGAAGGGTGTCGGTTCTGGCGAGATCTCAGACGGGCCGACAGATGGCACTGGACGTACGGCCGAAGTCGATGTGACGACGCCAGGTCAGGAGGGGCAGCAACCGGACTGTGCGGTCGAGCGTTCGCATGGCCACACCCCACAGTTCCCTAGTTTTCCTACCCGGTTGATAGGGATCGTGGCAGAAGGCGGCGCCCACCCCAAGAGGGTGTTCACATGATGGACGCCGTCATCTCACTTCTCGGGATCGGAGGCGAGTGGCCCAGCGTGTCACTGGTTTACGTCACGGGTTGACCCAGGCATCCGGGGAGTGGGTCAACGCGGACACATCACCGGCTTCGGTCAGGCGGGCAGGGCGAAGGGAGGGTGGGCACCGTTGAGGAAGTAGTCCCCGACATCGCGGAGCCGGTGGGCGACGGGCTCGTACAAGGTGTGGGTCCGGGCATTGCGCCAGAAGCGGTCGAAGCCCAGCCGCGAGGAGGTGGAGCGGGTGCCGATGATGTCGAGGGCGCGGGTGGTGGACTCCTGCGCGGCCCTGGACGCGGCGGCTTCGGCCATGGCCACCAGGACGGAGATGTCCGCGTACTCGTCGTAGGTGAGGTCTTCGCCGCGTGTCAGCCCGCCGGACACGGCTTCCAGTGCTTGATCGGTGAGTGCGGACGCGGAGCGGGTGAGGACGGTGAGTTCTCCGTAGGCGGTCAGCACCTGCGGGTCGTGGGGAGTGCCGACCGGCCAGGCGGGGGGCCAGGGCGTGTGGCCCGTCCTGCTGTACTCACGGGCTTCGGCGAGCACTCCCTCGGCCATGCCGAGAAGGAGCTGGACGGAGACGAGACGCCCGACCGGAGAGGCCAGGGCGGCCAGGGGCGACAGGACGTCCTCGTCCGCGGACAGGGAGCCGAGTACGTCGTCGGCGGCCACCGGCACGGCGTCGAACTCCACACTTCCGCCGGCCGCGAGCCGCTGGCCGAAGGCGTCGGCGTCGCCGTCGACGCGCACGCCGTGATGGGAGGGATCGACGACGACGGCGAGTGGTTCGCCGGTGTCGGCTCGCACGGCCCGCACGGCGATGCGGTCGGCGACCAGGACCCCGGTGGCGTAGCTCTGCCGGCCGTCGAGTACCTGGCCGGCGGCTGTCCTGGTCACTGTCAGAGGCGGTTCCTGACGGGCGAAACCGCCACCCCACAACCACTGCCCCGCCGCCGACTGCCGCTCGGCCTCGGCGGCGAGAGAGGGCTCCGTGAAGAAGCGGGCGCTCCACGACAGGAAGTAGTGACAGCCGAGCAGTTGACCGATCGCGCCGTCGGCCGCGCCGATCTCCCGGACAACGGCGTAGGCCGTGGACCAGTCCGCGCCGCCTCCTCCGGACTCGGCCGGTACCAGGAGCGTCAGCAGCCCTGCCTCACGCAGCCGGGACACCTCGTCGAACGGGGCCTTGCCTGCCTGCTCCCGCGCCACCGCGTCCGTGGCCAGGTCGTCCGCCGCCTCGCGGGCCACGCGCAGCCAGTGCGCCCGGCCGGGCCCGGTCCGGTCGGATTCCGAGGCGGGGCCGGACGGCGCAGTGGCAACGCCCATGGCGATGGTCTCCTCAAGGTCGGTGGCAAGGCGTGGTGTTGGGGCCTTCTTGCTGGTCGGGCACGTACTTGTAGCCCACGCGTCGTACGGTGACGATGCGGTGCCGGTGAGCCTTGCCCAGCTTGCGGCGCAGACGGGCGATGTGGACATCCACGGTTCGGCCGTCGCCGATGTGGTCGTAGCCCCAGACGGCGGCCACCAGCCGATCGCGCGAGTGCACGTGGTGGGGATGCAGAACGAGATGGGCCAGCAGCTCGAACTCCAGGTAGGTGAGGTCGAGTTCGCGTCCGTCCACCTCGGCGACATGGCGCGCGGGATCGATGCGGACGACGTCGTCTCCCCTCTGCCGGGGATGAGCCGAGCCCGTGGTGACGACAGGTCGGATCTCAGGTCGGGGCCTGTCCTTGACGAAGAGCTCGGCGAGATCGGTGCCCTCGGGGACGAGCACGAGATAACCGACGAGTGGCGAGGAAGCGTGTCCCCCGGCACCGCTCTGCGCGGTGTCGCCCACCAGGCGAAGGTGGCGGGTTTCGAAGTGCGGCGGATCGTGTGGAGTGGCCTGGGCCGGAAGTGCCGTGGTCATGGCGGTTGTCCCTCAGAGGTGTCGGGCCGTCGGGCGCGGTGGGTGAAGGCGCCTGATCGCCGGGGAAAGGAGGAGCGGAGCGGCACGGGCGGATGTGTGAGCCGCGTGCCTTACGCGCGACAGCAGGCGGCGCTGACGACGTGACCAAAGTCGACATGCCGACGACGAACGAGTCGCTGCTGCGTACGGGACATGTGCATCATCCTGCGCATCCGTGCCGACCACCGTCAAGGCTTTCCTAGTAATTCAATAGGGAAAGTAGGGAACAGTTTACGGTTCGGCCGGCGCCCGACTGGCGGGGGCGCCGCTCACCGGTCACCTCGATGTACCAGAGCGTGACGCCGGCTCGGTCTGGCCGGAGTCGACGGAGACGGTTGACCGTCTTGACCTTGACGGTGATGAACTGCGGGCCGAATGGGAGACCGAGGCCGAGCGTCGGGCAGAGGGCGCCGATGTTGAACCGGAACAGCAGCTGCATCAGCAGCGGCGTGGACCGGAGGATCCACACATAACCCCAACTCGGCGTGCGCGGCACCGCGCCCGCCGGCTCCGGGGGCTTCGTGACAGGCGCTACACGGGTGCGTCGCGGCCGGGGCCCGGTGTCGTCACATTCGCCGCGTCCCTCAACGCGTCCGGAGGGGCTGTCGCGCGGGGCGGAGCCGGTCCGTCATCGATCGAGGGTGCTCACAACGCGGAGGTGTCAACAAGGCGTTGGGAGGGTCGGCCGAGACGGTCCGGCATCCGGGCGCTGCTTGACGAGGAGCACGATGTACTGCTCAATTGATCGTATGAATGCCCAGCAGCGCTTGGTCTCGCGCGACCACATCGACTTCGGTCGGGTGTGGTCCGCCGCGTGTCGCGCCTGACTCGGCAGCGGGCCGTCTGACCGGCCCTTCCCTCCCTCGGTGACCCCGTCGCGGGCCGAGCTCTCTCTTCAACACGCGCGCTGCCGCAACTCTGCTTCTCTCGACGCCCGGCGTCGTCACGCCCGCACCGCCCCGTCTCTCTGACGGACCGTCACTCCTGCCCGCACGCACGGCCATTCCGCCATGCCCGCGTGCGGTCGTTTCCGAAAGGCCACTCCCATGCCCGTGGAATTCCTCGGCATCGCCGCCACCAACGACGGCTCCGAAACCACCCCGCGCTCCGGCGCCGCCTTCGACAAGGAGTACACGCTCCGGCTCGCCCGGGCCCACGAGGACCACGGCTGGGACCGGGTGCTGTTCGCCTACGGTTCCGGATCCCCGGATCCCGCGCCGGCCGCCGCGTACATCGCTAGCCGGCTGGACCGTCTGCAGATCCTGCTCGCCCACCGGCCCAACGTCTCCTACCCGACCTTCGCCGCGAAGACCTTCGCCACCCTCGACCAGATCAGCGAGGGCCGGCTGACCGTGCACTTCATCACCGGTGGCAACGATCACGAGCAGGGTCGCGAGGGCGACACCCTCACCAAGGACGAGCGCTACGCCCGCACCCGCGAGTACATCCAGCTGGTAAAGAAGATCTGGACCACCCACGAGCCCTTCGACCACGAGGGCGAGCACTACCGCTTCCACGACTTCGTCAGCGACGTCTTCCCCGTCCAACAGCCCCGCCCGAACGTCTCGTTCGGCGGCTCGTCGCCCGCCGCGTACGCCGCCGGGGGCACCGAGGCCGACATCTACTGCCTGTGGGGCGAGCCCCTGGCGAAGACCGCCGAGCAGATCGAGAACGTGAAGGCCGCCGCGAAGGCCGCGGGCCGCACCGACGTGCCGCGCATCCAGGTCGCGTTCCGCCCGATCATCGCCCCGACCGAGGAGCTGGCCTGGGAGAAGGCCCACCGCACGGTCGGCGCCATCCGGGAGCGGCGCGAAGCCGGACTCGTACGACACCACCGCAGCGGCGCCCCGGAGAACACCGGCTCTCAGCGGCTGATCGCCATCGCCGAGGCGGGGGAGCGCTACGACCGCGCCCTGTGGACGCCGACCGCCGCCGCGACGGGCGGCGCGGGCAACTCCAACGCCCTGGTCGGCACCCCCGAGACGGTCGCCCAGGCGCTGCTGGACTACTACGACCTCGGCGTCGACATCCTCTCCGCCCGCGGCTACGACCTGCTGGGCGACGCCATCGACTTCGGCCGGTACGTGATCCCGCTCGTCCGCGAGGAGGTCGCCAAGCGCGACGCCGAGCGGGGCGACGCTCACCGCGCTCCAGCCGGGCCGCATCGACGTGATCATGTCGACCATCAACGGCCTGTGCCACCGGACGGCCCAGCCAGCCTCCCGGACCACCTTCCTCGGTGAGTACCACCGCCTCCGCGATCGACGCGTCGCGGATCAACCCGCCCGAGCACAAGTAACCAGCGAGCAGGAACGCCACGATGGGACTCACCACCGACTCCGCCTCCGCGCCACCCGGCGCGGCCTCCCCGGACACCGGGCCCAAAGCTCCACCCGCCCCGGACGACCCGACAACACTCAAGGTCGTTCCCGCCCGCCATTACGCCCGGTGGGCGGCAGCCGTCGCCGTGACCGTGCTGGTCGCCCAGTTTGCGCATGGTCTGGTCACCAACCCGGTCTGGGAGTGGGGCGTCTTCAGCGACTACGTCCTGTCCGAGACGATCGTCCAGGCGGTGTGGGTCACCCTCCAACTCACCGCCTACGCCACCGTGCTGGGCTTCCTCCTCGGCACCGTGCTGGCCTTCATGAGACTGTCGCGCAGCCCGCTGCTGCAGACCGTCGCCTGGACCTACATCTGGATCTTCCGGTCCATCCCGATGATCGTCCAGCTGGTGTTCTGGTTCAACCTGAGCGCGCTGTACGAGAGGTTGGGCTTCGGCATTCCCTTCGGGCCGGTGTTCTGGTCCGTCGACAGCAACAGCGTCATCGGCACCATGGGCGCCGCTGTCATCGGGCTGACGCTGCATCAGGCCGCCTACGCCGCCGAGATCGTGCGCGGCGGCGTCATCGCCGTCGACCACGGACAGCTGGAGGCCGCCGCGGCACTCGGCATCCCGCGCCTGCGCCAGATCCGCCGGATCGTGCTGCCGCAGGCCATGCGCGCCATCCTGCCCACGGCCGGCAACGAGATCATCGGCCTGCTCAAGGGCACCTCGGTGGTCTACGTCATGTCCATCGGTGAGCTGTTCTACCAGGTACAGGTCATCTACGGGCGCAACGGCCGGGTGATCCCGCTGCTGCTGGTCGCCACCGCCTGGTACGTGGTGCTGACCTCCGTCCTGTCGGTCGCCCAGTACTACGTGGAGCGCCGCTACGCCCGGGGCGCCAACCGCACCCCGCCGCCCACCCCGCTCCAGCGCGCCCGGCGCTCCGTACGCACCCTTCGCGCGGCGGCTGTCCAGCGGAACCGGCCCGTCGTACCCCTGAAGACCCTGGGACCTGTGGGAGAAAGCCGATGAGTGACGTGATGGTGGACGTCCGCGGCGTCCACAAGAGCTTCGGCCCGCTGGAGGTGCTGCGGGGCGTCGACCTGCAGGTCCGCGCCGGCGAGGTCACCGTGATCCTCGGCCCGTCCGGCTCCGGGAAGTCCACGCTGCTGCGCACCATCAACCACCTGGAGAAGGTCAACCGCGGCTGGATCAGCATCGACGGCGAACTCATCGGCTACCGCCGCTCCGAAGACAGAAGGGCGGCCCGAAGGGCCTCGGTTGAGGGTGGCGGTGGGCGACGGGCGGGAAAGCTGCACGAGCTGAAGGAGAAGGACGTTCTCAAGCAGCGCACCCACATCGGGTTCGTCTTCCAGAACTTCAACCTCTTCCCGCATCTGACCGTGCTGGAGAACCTGATCGAGGCCCCGGTCTCCGCTCTGCGCCGTCCGCGCAAGGAGGCGGAGGAGACAGCCCGTCGGCTCCTCGACCGGGTCGGCCTCGCCGACAAGGCCGACGCCTACCCACGGCAGCTCTCCGGCGGCCAGCAGCAGCGCGTGGCCATCGCCCGCGCACTCGCCCTCGACCCCAAGGTGCTCCTCTTCGACGAGCCCACCTCGGCGCTCGATCCGGAACTGGTCGGCGAGGTCCTCGACGTCATCAAGGACCTCGCCCGCACCGGAACCACCATGATCGTCGTGACCCACGAGATCGGCTTCGCGCGTGAGGTCGCCGACACCGTGGTGTTCATGGACGGCGGAGTCGTCGTGGAACAGGGGCCGCCCGCGGCCGTCCTGGACCATCCTCGCCACGAGCGCACCCGCGCCTTTCTCTCCAAGGTCCTCTGACCAACCCTCACCCCATTCCCGTCGCAAGGAGCACGACCATGTCCACCTCGATCACCCGCCGCACCACCGCAGCCGCACTCGGACTCGCCACCGCCCTCGTCCTCGCCGCCTGCGGCAACCCCTCCGACGGCGGCACGACCGAGGTCGCGGCCACATCGGGCGGCAAGACGACGAAGATCAACATCAGCCCCGACCAGCACCGCGTCACCACGGACAAGGTCGACTCCATAGCCGCCGAGGTCCCCGAGAGGATCCGCAAGAGAGGCACCCTGGAGATCGTCGACTCCTCCGGCTCCGCCGCGCCGCTGACCTTCTACGCCACCGACAACAAGACCGTCATCGGCGTCGAGCCCGACATCGCCTACCTGGTCGCCGACGTTCTCGGCCTCAAGCCGCACATCAACACCGTCTCCTGGGAGAACATCTTCGTCGGCCTCGACAGCGCCAAGTACGACGTCGGCTTCAGCAACATCACCGTCACCGAGGAACGCAAGGAGAAGTACGACTTCGCCCCCTACCGCGAGGACAACCTGGGCTTCGAGGCGAAGAAGGGCAGCGGCCTGAAGATCACCGGGCCCGAGGACGTGGCGGGCAGGACGGTCGCCGTGGGCAGCGGCACCAACCAGGAGAAGCTGCTGATCGAGTGGAGCAAGGAGAACGAGAAGGCCGGCCGCAAGCCGGTGAACATCAAGTACTACCAGAACGACAGCGACACCTACCTCGCCCTCCAGTCCGGCCGCATCGACCTCTACCTCGGCCCCAACCCGACCGCCGCCTACCACGCGGCCACCACCGGCAAGACGGAAGTCGTCGGCACCTACTCCGGAGCCGGCGCCACCCTCCAGGGCCTCATCGCGGCCACCACCAAGAAGGACAGCGGCCTGGTCAAGCCGCTCGCCGACGCGCTCAACCATGTCATCGAGAACGGCACGTACGCGAAGGTGCTGCAGCGCTGGGGTCTGTCCGACGAGGCCGTGACCAAGTCGGAGATCAACCCGCCCGGCCTGCCCAAGACCAACAAGTAGCCGACCCGGGACGCGGAGGCCGTGTGATCTCCGCGTCCCGGGTTTTCATGCGGGCGACCCGGCACTATGCCGTGAGCGACCGTCCCCGCCGTGAGCGACCGTGGTGCCGATCCTGCGTGCGCGCGGGGCCTGCTCCACACCGCTCTCGCTGACCTCACCGAAACCGAAGGAGAACGTGTGAGTCCGCTCAGAACCCGCCCCGCCCTCGTCGCCCTGGGTGCGACGGCGCTGCTGACCGCGTCCGTCGCCGTACCCCAGGCCACCGCGGCCGACCGCACCGCCACGGCGCTCACCTGGTACGACGCCACGGCCGAGACCATCGCGACCGCCGGGGCGTCGACCCAGATCACCAACAGCCGTACCTGGGCCATCAGTTGGCTCGCCGCAGCCCGAGCCACCCGCGGCGTACCGGCGGGCGTGGAGCGCGGCCCGTACCAGGAGGCGGCGCTCGCGGCGGCCGTACACCGCGCACTGGTGACACTGGTCCCGAGCCGTACCGAGCAGCTCGACGCGACGTACAGGGAGAGCCTCGACGCGATCCCCGACGGCCCGGCGGAGGAGCGCGGCGTCGCGGCGGGGGAGCGGCAGGCGGACCTCGTCCTCGCATCGAGGGAAGGCGACGGCCTCGACCCCGCCTCCGTCAACGCGCCCTATCCCGTACGACCGGCGGCGCCCGGCGTGTGGCAGCCGACGCCACCCACCTACGCTCCGGCGGCCCAGTACGGCAACCGCCTCGCCAAGCCGTTCCTGCTCAGGACACAGAGCCAGTTCCGGCTCGGCCCGCCGCCCGCCCTCGACTCCCGCCGCTACGCCGCCGACCTCGCGGAGGTGCGGGCGTACGGCGCCGTCGACAGCACGGCACGCAGCACCCACCAGACCGAGACCGCCACCTTCTGGCTCGGCTCCTCCCTCACCCTCTACACCGAGCCGCTGCGCGTGGCGCTCTCGCGCACGGACCAGGGGATCGCCGGGCAGGCGCGGCTGGTCGCGCTGTTCCACGTGGCGCTGGTGGACACGCAGATCGCGACCTCCGACAGCAAATACGCCTACGAGCGGTGGCGTCCCGTGACGGCGATCCGCACCGGCACCATCGACCCCGACCCGGGCTGGACACCGCTGCACACCACCCCCGCGCACCCGGACTACCCGAGCGGCCACAACACCTACTCGGGCGCGGCTCAGACCGTGCTGTCGGCGCTCGTGGGGCCGCGTACCGCCCCGTTCGACCTGACCAGCCCCACCGCCCCCGGCGTGACCAGGACGTACACCACGTGGAGGCAGCTCTCGGACGAGAACGTGGACGCCCGGGTCTTCTCGGGCATCCACACCCGCTCGGCCGACGAGGCGGGGATCACGCTCGGCAAGAACGTCGCCCGGTACGTCCTGCGCAACGCGGGCCGTCTCCTCGGCTCACGGTAGGACCGGCGTCACGGTAGGACCCACGGCACGGTAGGACGCGGTCACAGCGCCCGCGCCGCACAGGCCCTGACGTCCGCGTCGAAGTCCGTCGTCGCGGCGGCCAGGGCCGCCCGCCGTGAACTTCATCGCGCCGGTGCGGGACTTGTGCGGATCGAGGTGGTGGAACCAGGACGCGTCGTCGCGCTGCGGGTGGTCGAGGCGGTCGTGGCGGAGGCCCCAGCGGGACTCCGCGCGGGCCAGGAGGCTCGCGCGGCCATCTCCGCGCGGTCGCGGAACCTCGGTCGGCCGGACCGGAGTCACACGGTCGGCGTCACCAGCAGGAGTGAGGTGCCCGTCGAGAGCCGACCTTGCGAACGCGGCCGTGTCCAACCGTGCGCCGCTTGTCCGGATTCGCCCCCGGTGAGCCGGGCTTTCCCAGCGCTCCAGCAGGCCGTGCGCCGTCGGCGCCCGTGACGGCGCTCGCGCTCCGGACGCGTATGCGCCCATGCGTGAGATGAGCCGCGGACAAGTAGGGACCGAACGAAGACACGGCGGGCGGCCCAGCCCTGTGATCGTGCCATCGTGAGGGCGTCCGCCGTCCGGACAGCCCCGTGACTCAGGGCAGCGGAAACGCCTTGTCGTGCGGATGTTCCGCTGCCGGACGGTGCCCGGACCGCCCGGGCCATCGACGAGCCCGAGGGCCGGCACCAGTGTCCCAGCCGTCACCGGCCACATGCCGCCGGTGGAAGGGACCACCCCGGGGCGAGCCGACCCCGGCCGGCAGGGCCTGCACCCCGGCGCCTGGCACGGCTCCAGCACACGCCGACGTCGGTCTCCATCACCGGCCGACGTCGGCCCAGCATGCTGAAGGCCCGCACTCCGTAAGGGAGTCCGGGCCTTCGCGGAGAACTGACCGTCGCCCTCATCCTCACCGCGAAGTGGTTCATGTCGGTGAACAACGATCAAGTGCACGTATGTTGACGTGCTCACGGCAGGAACCTACCTTTCGGGAAAGCGCTTTCTTCGGGCTCTGATGCCGTACCGGGTCGTCCGGACCATTCATGTTCTTGAACGCGTTGCAGTGTGCGGCACCGCGGTGCTCGCGGTTGGCGCTGAAGGCCTCGACGGTCTGCCGGAACGGCCACGGCATCGAGCGGCAACACCCGGCCTTCGAGGACGAACGAAGACGGAAGACGAATGAACCGAATGGGGAGGCGAGGATGAAAAGACCAGTCGCGCTGCGACTCCATGCGGCGCTGGCCACGGTGGCCCTGGCTGCCGCGACCGGTGCGGTTCTGTCGATGCCCGAGGCGTCGGCGGCGACCGGTGGCGTCACCGGCTACGCGACCCAGAACGGCGGGACCACCGGCGGCGCGGGCGGCCAGACGGTGCGGGCCACCACGGGAACCGCGATCCACGCGGCCCTGTGCGGCCGGGCCAGCAGCAGCACCCCGATCACCATCCAGGTCGAGGGGACCATCAACCACGGCAACACCAGCAAGGTGTCGGGTGCCAGCTGCAACACCGCCGCCGGAGTGATCGAGCTCAAGGAGATCAGCAACGTCACGATCATCGGAGTGGGGAGCGGCGCCGTCTTCGACCAGCTGGGCATCCACATCCGCGACTCCCGCAACATCATCATCCAGAACGTGACCGTCCGGAACGTCAAGAAGTCGGGCTCCCCCACGTCCAACGGCGGTGACGCCATCGGCATGGAGCGCAACGTCCGCAACGTCTGGGTCGATCACGTCACCCTGGAAGCGTCGGGTGGGGAGTCGGAGGGGTTCGACGGCCTCTTCGACATGAAGGACAACACCCAGTACGTGACCCTGTCCTACAGCACCCTGCGCAACTCCGGCCGCGGTGGCCTCGTCGGGTCCAGCGAGAGCGACCTCTCGAACGGCTTCATCACGTACCACCACAACCTGTACGAGAACATCGACTCCCGCGCACCCCTGCTGCGTGGCGGTACGGCCCACATGTACAACAACCACTACCTGCGCCTCAACGAGTCCGGTATCAACTCCCGGGCCGGAGCGCGCGCCAAGGTGGACAACAACTACTTCAAGGACTCCAAGGACGTCCTGGGCACCTTCTACACCGACGCGGCCGGCTACTGGCAGGTCAGCGGCAACACCTTCGACAACGTGACCTGGTCCAGCCCCGGCAGCGAGAATCACCCGGCCGGCCCGAACCCGCAGTCCAACACCACGGTCAGCATCCCGTACTCCTACACCCCCGATGCGACCGGCTGCGTGCCGAACATCGTGAGCCGGACAGCGGGTGCCGGCAAGGGTCTGCTGGTGTCGGACGGCAAGTGCTAGTAGGGCTTGGTTATCTTGGATGGGGAATAGCGTGTCGGCCTCGCGGGGGTGAGGGCCATGACCCCGCAGGAGCTGGTGGAGGCCCAGGACCGGCTGGCGGCGTTCGCGGCCGAGGTGTTCGCCCCGCTGGGGCGGGTTGACCAGCGGCGGTGGGGCGAGCGGTATGTGCGGGGGCTGCTCGGCGAGGGGCGGCGCAAGTCGATGGAGCCGATGGCGGCCCGGCTGGGGGTGGACCGGCAGGGGCTGCAGCAGTTCCTGGCCGACTCCCCGTGGTCGCACCAGATGGTGCTGGCCGAGGTGGCCTGGAGGATGGAGCCGGTCATCCGCCCGGATGCCTGGGTGGTCGATGACGTGTCCTTCCCCAAGGACGGGCACGCCTCCCCGGGCGTGGCCGCGCAGTACTGCGGGGCGTTGGGCAAAACCGCGAACTGCCAGGTCGCGCCGAGCGTGCACCTGGTCACCGATGCCGCCTCCTGCCCGGTGAACCGGCGGCTGTTCCTGCCGGCCGCGTGGGATGCGGCCGCCGCGGCCGCCGAGGAGGCCGGCCGGGCGGAGCACAGGCGGCGCCGGGCCCGGATCCCCGCCGGCGTGGGGCATGCCGAGAAGTGGCAGCTGGCCGTCGACATGGTCGACGAGCTGCGCTGCTGGGGCCTGGAGCCGCCGCTGGTGGTGGCCGACGAGGGCTACGGGCAGGACGGGGCCTTCCGCGAGGCGCTGACCGAGCGCGGCATCGCCTACGTGGTCGGGGCGCGCTCGGACACCGCGGTCCTGCCCGAGACCGTCACGCGCACCGCCCCTGCCTGGTCGGGCACCGGCCGCAAGCCCGTTGTGCGCTACCGGGACCAGCCCGTCGCGGTGCGCGAGCTGGTCCTGGGCATCGGGCGCGGCGCCCTGCACCGGGTGACCTGGCGCCAGGGCTCCAAGGGGCCGCTGCGCTCGCGGTTCGCCGCACTGCGGGTGCGCCCGGCCGGGGTCCGCCTGCGCCGGGCGCACCGGGGCGCGGACCTTCCGGTGTGCTGGCTGCTGGCCGAGTGGCCCGCCGGGGAGGAACAGCCGGTGAAGTACTGGCTGTCCACCCTGCCGGCTGACACCCCGCTGCGGCACCTGGTGCGTGCGGCGAAGATCCGCTGGCGGGTGGAGCACGACTACCGGGAACTGAAGACCGCCCTGGGACTGGGCCACTTCGAAGGCCGCACCTTCAACGGCTTCCTGCGGCACGTCACCCTGGCCTCGGTGGCGCAGGCGTTCTGCACCCTGGAGCGGCTGTGCCCGCCAGCAGCGGCCACGGCCTGACGACCTACCAGGTTGTGGCCGAGCTCCAAGTCCTCCTCGTCTGCTGGGCAGGAACATGCCCCACCTGCCGAAGACCCTGGACCCGATACGACACGCCGGTCCCAACCTAACCAAGCCCTACTAGGTCCACGCTGCCGGCGGTCATGACCTGCCAGCGGCCGGTGTCGTCCTCGCCGGCGTAGTACAGCTCCGCTGTGCCGTGACCGGTGGGCAGGAGGGCCGGGTAGAAGGCGTAGCGGGTGTCCGGGGCGTCAGCGGTGCCGCGATGCAGGACCGGGCCGAGCTTGTGCCAGCGCAGCCCGTCGTCGGAGACGGCGGCGGCGAGCGAGCGGGAGGTACCGGCCCCATAGACCATCAGCAGGCCCCCGCCGGGCAGTTCGGTGACGGCAGGGCAGTCCGCGGCGTACGCGTCGCAGGATCCGGTGGAGCCGAGACCGAGGGCGAGTTGGTGGCGCTGCCAGGTGACGCCGTCGTCGGAGCGGGCAAGGTGAATGCGCCGGTGCTGGCCGTCGTGCCCGGCGTACCACATCCACCAGCCGTCCCGGCGGCGCAGCACCGCGGGCAAAAGCACGTGGATGCCCTGGGTGCTGCCGTGCGCGGGGTCGGGGGCCAGGGCGAGGGTGGGCTCACGCCAGGTGCATCCGCCGTCACAGCTGACGGTCTGGCAGATCTGCCAGGGCCCGTCCTGGGCCCGGGCACTGAACCACAGCCTCAGCTTGGTCCCGTCGGAGACCAGGCAGGCGCCCGTCGCGTCGATGGTGCCCGCGGGCATGGGCACCAGGTGCCCGTCGTCGAGCCGGACCGGGCCGCGCTGCGGACTGCGGTAGATACGGATTTGATTGCGGCCGCCGGTGTACCAGGGCTCCGGTGCCCGCTCGGGCAGCTGACGCGGCACGAAGGCGCGGTCGGCGGCCGGGCCGACGGTGACGGCCAGCAGCCGCCGCCCTTGATGAACCGTCGCGGCCGGGGCGAAGCAGATCTGGCCGTCCGCCCGGCTTCGATCAACTCGTCCCCGGTGGGGGGCTGACCCGTTACGACGCCGTGCACTCGGAGGAGGGCGGCCGGTTCCACCACGCCCTCAATCGCTACCGTGTCGTCGAGGTGCTGGACAGCGACCTGCCCCACCTGCCCCCGGACTTCCTGTGGGTGACGCTGGGACAGCTTTCCGCGCTGCTGCGACACAGCAACTACCTCAACGTCGAGCTGCGCACCCTCATCACCTGTCTGCACACCCTGTGACCGGTGATCCGCCGGCTTCGTCCGCCGGCCCCGTCCACACCCTCCCGCACGCAGTGACCTCCGGAGCGACGATCATGAGGCATCCGCGCCCCCTGCGCCTAGGTGTCCTGGGCTGTGCCGATATCGCCCGGCGCCACATGTTGCCGGCTCTCGTGGCCGACGGGGATATCGCGCTGGTGGCTGTGGCGAGCAGGAGTGCAGCCAAAGCGGCGAGCTTCGCCGAGCGTTTCGGCTGCGCACCCGTCCGCGGCTACGAACGACTCCTCGCCCGGTCCGACATCGACGCGGTGTACATTCCGCTGCCCGCGATGCTGCACGCCGAGTGGGTGGACCGGGCGCTCGCGTCGGGACACCACGTGCTGGTGGAGAAGCCGCTGACCGCGAGCCACGCGCAGACGGCCGCGCTCGTCGCGCGGGCCCGCGCCCAAAGGCTGGTGCTGTTCGAGAACTTCATGTTCACGCACCACTCCCAGCACGCGCGGGTCAGGGCGTTGCTGGACGGTGGCGAGATCGGTGAATTACGCGCCTTCTCCGCCACGTTCACCATCCCGCCGCGGCCCGCGGACGACATTCGCTACGACCCGGCGACCGGCGGCGGCGCGCTCCTGGACGTCGGCGTTCACCCCGTGCGCGCGGCCCTGTCCTTCCTGGGCCCAGATCTGGAGGTGGCGGGCGCTGTGTTGCGCCGGGACGCCCGCGGTGGTGCCGTGCTGTCGGGCAACGCACTGCTGCACACCCCCGAGGGGGTGGTGGGCAGGATCGCCTTCGGCATGGAACACGCCTACGCCTGCGCGTACGAGCTGCACGGCGCCACGGGACGGCTGATCCTGGACCGAGCCTTCACCCCGCCCGCCGACCACCGTCCCGTGGTGCGGATCGAGGGGCCGGACGGGAGTCGGGAGCTCCCCCTTGAACCGGACCACCAGTTCGCCAACGTGGTACGGGCGTTCACCGCCGCAGTGCGGCACGGAACGGGGCGCGACACATACGCCGATCTCTCGCTCCGGCAGGCCGGGCTGGTCGACGCGATCGCCGCGCGGGCGACAACGGTGACAGTGCGCACGTAGGGGGTGTGCGCACGGCGCTGATGCCGGGAGGCCCCGACAGGGGTGGCGACAGTGCTTCCGGAGCGTGCCTCACAGGCCCTGCGGGCCAGGAACTCCTTGATGTGCGCCAGCCACGGCGGCTCCGGTAGTGACCGTCGCCGCCGTGAGGCCTCTCCGAGCAGTCCCCGGGGATACCCCGGGCCGTCAAAGGCCGTGGCGGGCCAGGAACTTGTCCACGTGTGCCAGCCATACGGGCCCGGCCTCGGCGACCAGGTGGCCCGCCTGGATCTCCGCGTACTCGGCGCCTGCGATGCCGTCGGCCAGGGAGCGTGAGCCGGTCGGGGCGACGAAGGTGTCCTCCACGGGCGCGACGACCAGCGTCGGGACGGCGATCCGTTCCAGGTCGGCGGTCACGTCCACCGTCCGCATCAGCGTGAACTGCTCCTCTGCGCCGGCTTCGACAGATCCCGCGATCTTCTCCAGCGCGTACTCGATCTGGTCCGGTGAGAGCGCGGACAGCATGGTGTCACCGAAGACCGCCAGGGCGGCGAGCCGTGCGTATCCCATGTGGTCATGTCGGGCAAGGCAGTCCAGAAACATGGCGATGGTGATCTTCAAGCGTTGGTCGGGAGTGGCGAAGCCCGCCGTCAGGACCAGCCCCCGGACCCGCTCGGGGTGCCGGACCGCGGCCCGCACCGCCACCGCGGCACCGAGCGAGTTGCCGAGCACCGTGAAGGTGTCCTGGTCGGCCGCCGCTACTATCGCGTCTGCCAACCCGTCGAGCGTGAGCCGCCCCTCGGCGCGCGGGGTGCCGGCGGAGCCGGGGTAGTCCGGTGCGACGACAGTGTGTTCGGCCGACAGCGCGGGGACGATCGTGCCGAAGTCGTTCTCCGTGTGTGTACCTACGTCGTGTGCGAGGAGCAGAGCGGGACCGGAACCAGTGACGGTGGTGGCAAGAGCAGGTGAGGGAGAAATCATGCCGGTCACTTTATTGATTATCTTCTGTATGAAATCCCAGACGTGGGGTGTGCCTAATCCCGGCCCGCCACGCGCGGCGGGGAATGCTACGGTGCTCAACCCCCTGGAGCACACTAGAAATTCTTCTCGATCTCAGTCCCTAAAGTCGTTGGCATGTCAGATGAACTGCATGCGCCCTATTCCCTCACCATGGCGGTCTTCGGCAGTGGCCCCGCCGTCCTGCTCGTACCCGCCGCCGGTGCCAGTATCGAGGACAGTTTCGATCCGCTGCCCACGCTGCTGTCCGAGACCCGTACGGTCGTCGCCCCGGAGTACCCGGGTTGCGCCGACGCGCCGGGCGTCGACCGTCCACTGACCCTCGACAACCTCGCGGACGCGTATGTGGCGGCGGCCGTCGCCGCAGGTCAGGAGTCCTTCACGGTCGTCGGCCACTCGCTCGGTGCCGCGGTGGCGGTGCGAGCCGCGGTCCGGCACCCCGAGCGGGTCAGGGGGCTGGTCCTGACGGCGGGCTTCGCTACTGCCGACCAACGCTTGAAGATCACCACCGCGATGATCCTCGACTGCCTCGCCCGCCGCGACTTCCGCGGTTACGCTCGCATCATGGTCTCGACCTGCGTCGGGGAGAGCCTGGTGAACGTGCTGCCGGTCGGTGAGGTGTACCGCGCCCTCGGTGAGGTGGCGGAGCTGGTCTGGCCCGGGGCCGAGGAGCAGTTCGCCCTGGTGCGGACCGTGGACGTCACGGAGGACTTGGCCAGGATCGACGTACCCACGCTGGTCATCGCGACGACGGAGGACACCTTCGTCTCTCCGGCCAACTCGCGCTTCCTCGCCGACGGCATTCCGGGGGCGGCGTACACGGAGGTCGCGGCCGGTCATCTCATCAACATCGCGCACACCGAACCCTGGAACGAGGTGATAGCCAAGTTTTTCACGGAGAATGAAATCTGATGTCGCATCAGAATTGAGAAGAAATCGGCAGGGTTCCCGGCGCTGCTCAGCCAGGGCCGTCCGCCAGCGGCCCCAACGCCTCGGCCAGCCCGGCTCTGCCCTGGATGCCCAGCTTGCGGTACACCTTCGTCAGCGCCTTTTCCACCGCCCGCGAGGTCACCCCGGCGTCCCGGGCGATCTCCTGGTTCGTCCGGCCCCGTGCGGCCAGCCGCGCGACTCGCAGTTCGGTGGCGGTCAGCACCGCCGTCCCCGTCCCCTTCCCTGTCGCCGGTGCGGGCGACTGCGGCTCGGGGCCGGTCCTGACACGCCTGGCCGGTCGGCTCATGCCGCACTCGTCGGCGAGTTCGCGCGCGTACCGCACATGCTCTTCCGCCATGGGGTGGGAGAGGGCACGGAGCCGCTTGCCCAACGCGTGGTGCGCTTTGGAGAGTTCCCACCGGTCCGCGGAGTCCTCCAGCACCCGTGCCGACTCGTGCAGCAGCGCCACTCCCTCCTCGCCCTCGCGTAGACCGCCCCGGATCCGCAGTACCCGGCCGAGGGCGGCGGGTGCCCCCCAGGCCAGCGCGGATTCGTACGCCTCCTCGATCAGGTCCTGGGCCTGCTCCCGTTCCCCCAGCCGCCAGTGCAAGTCGGCCGCGATGCTTCGCCAAGGAACCAGCGCGGGATTGTGCCACCCCACCCGCTCCAGCAGTCGGCCGAAACTCACGATCTGCTGGACGCCGGTCCGCGGGTCGTCGCCGACGGCTGTCTCCACACCGGACAGGAACCGTTCGACGGGCGTCGTGACGGACAGTTGGCGGCTGGGGAAGGGGACGCCCTGCCGCAGATGCCCTGCGAGCCCGTTGTCGTTGGTCTCCAGAGCCAGATCGCCCATCGCGATCAGCGCGGTGGGACCGCAGTGCTCCGGGCAGATACCGCCCGCCTCGACCGCCTCCCGGGCGCGGGCCTGCGCCAGTGCCGGTTTCCCCGACGCTTTCAGTAGCCACGCCTCCTCGACGAGCACCAACGGGTGGGCCGACGGCGTGGTCGGGCCTTGACCGCGTCCGCCCGCCAGCTCCAGCCAGGGTGCCGCCCGGTCCGGTGCGTCGGCCGCGGCCAACGTGAACACCACGAGGGGAAGCGTCGAGTGCACATGGTTCGGCGTGGCCGGTTCGCGTTCCAGGATGCGCTCGCTCAGCCGCGCCGCCTCCCGCGCGGTCGTCCGGCCGGTCAACACGGCCTCGTACAACAGTACGGCGGCCAGCTCGCGCTCGGCCACGGTGTCCAGCGGCAGGTCCGGACTCAGCGCCCGCGGTCGCTCGGCGCTCGCCTCCAACACGGCAGGCTTCGGCAGGTCCAGATAGCGGCAGCGGGCCTCCAGGCGACCCGGCCCGCGGTGTCTTCGCCCTCGCCTTCCGCGACCGGGCGCACGGCATCGCGGTCGGCGGCGACTACCGCGCCGATCAGCCGTCCCCGCGGGCCGCGGCGACCACCGGGAACGCCGGCCGGACCTGGGCCTCCGCCGCGCAGCCGCCGCCCGCCTACCGCTCAGGCGTCACCTGGCTGCCGTACAGCCGCACCACCGCCCTCGCCGTCGGCCCCACCGGCACCGACCTCACCACCGACGCAGGCCGCACCTGGCGCACGGTCGACACCGGCTCGTACGACACGGTCGACTGCGCACCCGACCTGAGCTGCTGGGCCTCCGGCGAACAGGGGCGGGTGGCCCGGCTGGAGAAGTGACGGCCCTCAGGACTGCTCGTCCCGAAGGGGATACTTGGACTGTGTTCGTTCGCGCATCGACGCATGCGGGGCGCCCCGGTCGGTGTGCGCGACGAGCGGTCGCGAAGGGAAGTGATCGACCATGCCACGCGGTTCGAGCCCCAAGCGGGAACGCCAGTACGAGCACATCAAGAAGAGCGCCGAGGACCGCGGTGAGAGCGAGTCCCGCGCCAAGGAGATCGCCGGCCGCACCGTCAACAAGGAACGCGCCCGGTCCGGCGAGTCCAAGTCCGCGAGCCGTGTTTCCACGCAGGACATGTCCTCCGGCAAGCGCGGCGGGCAGCGCTCCGGGAAGGGGGCCCAGGGGCCTACGTACGACCAGCTCTACGAGGAGGCCAAGCGACGCAACATCCATGGCCGTTCCGACATGAACAAGAGCCAGCTCAAGCAGGCGCTCGGCAAGTAACCCGGCCCGGGAACGCGCCGGCCCGCCACCGAGGACGAAGCCCGAGCCGTGCAGGACGAGTTGCGGGGGAAGGTGGTCCGCGACGAGACGGGGCCGCCGCCCGGGACCGGTCACGTCACCGGCGTGGACGTCGCGTATGACGACGAGCGGGACGTGGTCGCGGCGGCGGCCGTGGTCCTGGACGCGGCGACGCTGGACGTGGTCGCCGAGGCCACGGCGATCGGTCAGGTCTCGTTCCCCTACGTCCCCGGACTGCTCGCCTTCCGCGAGATCCCGACCGTGCTGGCCGCCCTCGACGCCCTGCCGTGCGACCCCGGCCTCGTGGTGTGCGACGGCTACGGCCTCGCCCACCCGCGCCGCTTCGGCCTCGCCAGCCACCTCGGCGTCCTCACCGGGCTCCCCACGATCGGCGTCGCCAAGAATCCCTTCACCTTCACGTACGACGACCCCGACGCCCCGCGCGGCAGCGCCTCGCCGCTGCTCTCCGGCACCGAGGAGGTGGGGCGCGCCCTGCGCACCCGCGCCGGCGTCAAACCGGTCTTCGTCTCCGTCGGCCACCGGGTGAGCCTCGACAACGCGTGCGCCCACACCCTCGCCCTCACCCCCGACTACCGCCTCCCGGAGTCCACCCGCCGCGCGGACGCCCTCTGCCGCCGGGCCCTGCGCGACACCACCGACTGAACCGCCAGCGCGAGCAGCCCGCAGACGGCGCCCCACACCGCGTTGAACACGGTCATCGGCACGATCGCGTACGGCCTCGCCAACGGCCCCTCCAGCCGTCCGAGCAGGATCGGCGACAGGATGCCGCTGAGCACGACCGCCGCGAGCGAGTAGGCCACCCCGGCGGCCACGAGCGTCAGCACCGGCTCGGGGACCCGCCGCAGACCGACCAGCACGATCCACGCCAGCGAGATCACGGCCGTGAGGACCAGCGGGGTGACGGGCTTGCCGAGGGCGTCCGAGAGACCGACGACGGAGAACAGGGGCCGGACGAGGGCGATGGCGGTGAGGCCGCCGATCAGGGGCAGACGCAGAGCGCGCAGGCGGGTACGGAGGCCGGGGGCCGGGGGTGCACCGGGTGCCCGGCCGGGGTCGGGGTCGGCTTGCCCCGGGGCGGGGCGTGCGGGTTCGAAGGGGCCCGGCGTGGGGCGCTTCGCGTTCATGGCGTCAGCGTGGACCGGTGGGAGCCGTCGGGGCGTCGGCCCGTGGCGGGCAGTTGGCCTACCCCAGGGGTTGCGGGTCTCCGGCCGGGCGTACCCCAGGAGTTGCGGTGGATCCGATGCGGGTTCCTTCGTCGGGACGACGGCGGGGGAGGGGCGGTCGACTTACGCTGAGCGCATGGGGCGAGGTGCTGTCGGCAGGGCGCGGCTGCCGCGCGGGCGGGTGGCCGACGGTGCCCTGGCCGTGGGCGTGTTCGCGCTGTCCGGCGTCGGCAGCCTGCCCCTCGCCAGGGGCACCTGGGAGGAGCCCTGGCAGGCCACCGCGCTGAGCTGGACGCTGATGGCGGTCGTCTGCGGCGCGCTCTCCGTCCGCCGCCGGCATCCGGTGGCCGTCGCCGCGGCCGTGCTGGCCGGCAGCGCCGCGTACTACCTCACCAGCACCTACGACGGCCCGCTCATGATCGCCGTCGTGGTGGCGCTGTACACGGTCGCCGCCGAGGGGCACCTCCGGGCGGCGGTCGCCCTGGCCTCGGTCGCCGTCATCGGCACCGGGCTCGGCACCCTGGCCGGGAACCGGGACGTCAACGGGCTCTCCGTGTTCATGCTGACCGGCTGGCTCGTCGCCATGGTGGCGCTCGGCCGGCTCCGGCACAGCCGACTGGCCCACGCCCGCGAGGTCGAACGGCGCGCGGCCACGGAGGAACGGCTGCGCATCGCCCGCGAGTTGCACGACGTCATCGGGCACCACATCTCCCTCGTCAACGTCCAGTCCGCCGCCGCCCTGCGCCGACTGAGGAAGAACCCCGCGAGCGGCGCCGAGCAGGCCGAGGAGGCGCTGGCCGCGATCAAGGAGTCCAGCCGCGAGGCGTTGCGGGAGCTGAGGGCGACCCTGGGTGTCCTGCGTCAGGCCGACGAGAGCGCGCCCACAGGACCCCTGCCGGGCCTGGACCGCCTCACCGACCTGGCCGCCTCCGCACGCCGCACCGGCCTCGACGTACGCATCCGAGTCAGCGGCGACACCGGGCCGCTGCCCACCGAGGTGGACCGGGCGGCGTACCGCATCGTCCAGGAGGCCCTGACGAACGTCACCCGCCATGCCCGCGCCTCGGCGGTCACCATCCACGTCGGCCGCACGCCCGGCGAGGTCACCGTCGAGGTCACCGACGACGGCCAGGGCCCGGCCCCCGGAGGCACCCCGGGCAGCGGCATCGGCGGCATGCGCGAACGTGCCCGCGCACTGGGCGGCGATCTCGCGGCCGGCCCCCGGGAGGGCGGCGGCTTCGCCGTACGCGCGCGGCTGCCCTACGGCAACGGGCGGCAGGCGGGCGGGAGTGGGACGAGGCAGCACGAGAACGGAGTGATCACGCGGTCATGATCGACGTCGTACTGGCGGACGACCAGCGGCTCGTGCGGGCCGGGTTCCGGTCGATCCTGGAGGACGAGGACGACATACGGGTGGTCGGCGAGGCGGGCGACGGCGACGCGGCCGTGGACGTCTGCCGCGACCTGCGCCCCGACGTCGTCCTCATGGACATCCGCATGCCCGGCACCGACGGCCTGGAGGCCGCCCGCCGCATCGCCGTCGACGAACGCCTCGACGCCGTCAAGGTCGTCATCCTGACCACCTTCGACCTCGACGACTACGTGTACGGCGCCCTGCGCGCCGGAGCGAGCGGCTTCCTGGTCAAGGACACCGAGCCCGAGGAACTCGTCCACGCCGTCCGGGTCGCCGCGCGCGGGGACGCGCTGATCAGCCCCGGCGTCACCCGCCGCCTGATCGCCGAGTTCGCCGGCCGGCTCGCCCGCCCCGACCCCGGCCCGCGCCTCAACGCCCTCACCGACCGGGAGCGCGAGGTGATGCGGCTGGTGGCCGGCGGGCTCACGAACGACGAGATCGCCGCCCGGCTGGTCCTCAGCCCCGCCACCGTCAAGACCCACGTCAGCCGCATCATGACCAAGCTGGACGTCCGCGACCGTTCCCAACTCGTCGTCCTCGCCTACGAGTCGGGCATGGTCACCCCCGGCTGGCTGACCGAGTAGCGACTTCGGGGGTCGGGGTACGCCACCAAACGTGAGTACGAACTGAGTATCTGTACGGATACCGGTGCGCCGTCATGATCGGCAGGCTGGCCGCATGACGACGCACCGAGCTCCGAAGTCCACCGCCGGCCCCACCCAGTCCATCGAGCGTGCTGTCACGGCTGGACTGCTGCTCGCCCTGATCGCCGGACTCGCCTGGATAGGCGGGATGATCTACACGCTGACGGGATGGGCGCAGTAGCTCCTGCCGCGCCTCCTACCGCGAGGCCGCCACCCGGAACGTGATCCCCGCCGCGCGCAGCCGTTCGATCAGCGCGTCGCCCATCGCGACCGCCGTGGTGACCTGGCCCGCCGTGGCCGGGAGGTCGTCGAAGGCCAGGCACAGCGCGGACTCCGCGAACATCTTCGCCGTCTCGCCGTAACCGGGGTCGCCGCCCGCGACCTCCGTGAAGACGCGCCGCCCGCCGCCCTCGCCGACGAACCGCACCGAGAACCAGCTCTTCGCCCGCTTCTCCGCGCTCGGCCCCTCACCCGGCTTGAGCCGGTCGCCCAACCAGCGCCGCGCGGGCGGCACTTGGGCTGCGGCGAAGAGCGCGCCGACGAACGCGACCCCGCCCACCGCGAACGGCAGGGTTCTGACGGCCGCGTAGTGGCGGTAGCGGAAGTCCGGCCCGTACCGGTGCAGGGCGCGCGCCGAGCGCTGCACCACCTGCGCGTCGATGGTCGGCAGCGGAATCGCCCAGGCGCCGACCTCCTTGGCGAACCGGGGCGCGCTCACCGGCGCGTGTGCTCGCCGGCCGACGGTGCGTGGCTCGTGCCGCTTGCGGTCCTGTGCGGCGGCCAGGGTCTGCCGGGTGCGTGAGAAGCCCGTGAGCGCGGAGTTGAACGTACCGCCCGAGAACATGCCCGAGGCCCGTACGAACCCGTCCACGGTGATCGGCACGTCCTCCGGGAGCTGTCGCACCGTGAAGTACACCCCGAGGTCGTGCGGTATCGAGTCGAAGCCCGCCGCGTGCACGAGGCGCGCGCCGGTCTCCCGCGCGCGTGCGTCGTGCCTGACGAACGTCAGATCGACGAACTCCGGCTCACCGGTGAGGTCCAGATAGTCGGTGCCCGCGTCGGCGCAGGCGGCCACCAACTCCTCGCCGTACGTGATGTACGGGCCGACCGTCGTGGCCACCACGCGCGCGTGGAGGGCGAGTTCGCGCAAGGCCTCCGGGTCGGACACGTCCGCCCGCAGGACGTCGATCTCCGCGCCGCCGGGCAGCCGCTCGCGCAGCGCCCTCAGCTTCTCCTCGCTGCGCCCCGCGATCGCCCAGCGCAGCCCCTCGGGCGCGTGTGCGGCGAGATACTCCGCGGTGAGCTCCCCGACGAACCCCGTGGCTCCGAAGAGCACGATGTCGTACGCCCGATCCGCCTTGTCCTGTCTGCCCATGGCACCCCTCAGCACTCGCCCGCGACCCGTCCGCGCGCCGTTGTCGGTGGCTGAGGCTAGCGTGAGGAACGAGCAGCCGAACGCGTGGGATCCGGAGGTGGCCGTGGCGGAATCCGAAAACGCCCGGAAAGGTGGGAGAAGCTGCGGGGCGTGACCATTCCGCCGGGCTGAGTCCGTGCCGCGGGTCGGGCGAGGGAGGGCTGACGTGTGCCGAGACATTGGGCACAATGACTAAGCGTTTGCTCACCCAGGCTTGTGCGGGGTGGAACGCGTTCTTAGCATCACTGGTGTTACAGCATTGGTGTCACAAAGGCTGGGGGCTCGATGGCAGTGGCGAAGACGCCCGGACACGGTCCGCTCGCCGGTGTCCGCGTGGTCGAACTCGCGGGCATCGGCCCCGGACCGTTCGCCGCCATGCTCCTCGGTGACCTCGGAGCCGATGTCGTCCGCGTCGACCGGCCGGGCGGCGCGGGACTCGCCGTCAACCCCCTGTACGACGTCACCAACCGCAACAAGAGGTCGGTGATCGTCGACCTGAAGTCCCCGAAGGGCCCCGACACCGTCCTCGACCTCGTCGAACGTGCCGACGTGCTCATCGAGGGCTACCGCCCGGGCGTCGCCGAGCGCCTCGGGGTCGGCCCGGAGACCTGCCACGCGCGCAACCCCGGGCTCGTCTACGGGCGCATGACCGGCTGGGGCCAGCAGGGCCCGCTCGCCCCGCGCGCCGGACACGACATCGCGTACATCGCCCTGACCGGCACCCTCGGCATGATCGGCACCCCGGGCACCCCGCCCATGGCCCCCGCCAACCTCCTCGGCGACTACGCGGGCGGCTCGCTCTACCTCGTCGTCGGCGTTCTCGCCGCCCTGCACCACGCCCGCGCCACCGGCGCCGGACAGGTCGTCGACGCGGCCATCGTCGACGGCACCGCGCACCTCTCCGCGATGATCCACGGCATGCTCGCCGCCGGCGGCTGGCAGGACCGCCGCGCCGCCAACCTCCTCGACGGCGGCTGCCCCTTCTACGGCACCTACGAGACCGCCGACGGCCAGTACGTCGCCGTGGGCGCCCTCGAGCAGCAGTTCTACGACGAGTTCGTCGACCTCCTCGGCATCAAGGGCCGGGCGCCGGCCCGCAAGGACACGGCCGCCTGGGGCGAACTGCGCGAAACGGTCGCGGCCCGCTTCAAGACCCGTACGAGGGACGAGTGGACGGCCGTCTTCGAGGGCTCCGACGCCTGTGTGGCCCCCGTCCTGTCGCTGCGCGAGGCTCCGCACCACCCGCATCTCGCGGCCCGGGGTACCTTCACCGACTTCGGCGGCATCACCCAGCCCGCCCCCGCGCCCCGCTTCTCCGCCACCCACACCTCGGTCCGCGGCGGCCCCGCCCAGCCGGGCGCCGACACGACGGACGTGGCCCACGACTGGGGCATACCCGGCCTCCTCGAGGACGCCTCTTCGCAGGACGTCTCACCGGAAGGCACTTCTCCAGAGGGCGCCCACGCGAAGGGCGCTCCCGCGAAGGACTTCTCCTTGAGGCACACCGACTGACACCGGCCCCCGGGCCCCACCCTCCCGCGACGTGAAAGGCAAGACCCGTGAGCACCGAAGCGTACGTGTACGACGCGATCCGCACCCCGCGCGGACGCGGCAAGGCGAACGGCGCCCTGCACGGCACCAAACCCGTCGACCTGGTCGTCGGGCTGATCCACGAGATCCGGCGGCGCTTCCCCGGCCTCGACCCGGCCGCCGTCGACGACATCGTGCTCGGTGTCGTCGGCCCGGTGGGTGACCAGGGCTCCGACATCGCCCGGATCGCCGCCATCGCCGCCGGACTGCCGGACACGGTGGCCGGCGTCCAGGAGAACCGCTTCTGTGCCTCGGGCCTGGAGGCCGTCAACATGGCCGCCGCGAAGGTCCGCTCCGGCTGGGAGGACCTGGTGCTCGCGGGCGGCGTCGAGTCGATGTCACGCGTGCCGATGGCCTCGGACGGCGGCGCCTGGTTCAACGACCCGATGACCAACCTGGCCGTCAACTTCGTACCGCAGGGCATCGGCGCGGATCTCATCGCCACGATCGAGGGATTCTCGCGGCGGGACGTCGACGAGTTCGCGGCGCTGTCCCAGGAGCGGGCGGCGACGGCCTGGAAGGACGGCCGGTTCGACAGGTCCGTCGTGCCCGTCAAGGACCGTGCGGGCCTCGTGGTCCTCGACCACGACGAGCACATGCGGCCCGGCACCACCGCCGACTCGCTCGCGAAGCTGAAGCCGTCCTTCGCGGACATCGGCGAGCTGGGCGGCTTCGACGCGGTGGCCTTGCAGGAGTACCACTGGGTCGAGGAGATCGACCACGTCCACCACGCGGGCAACTCCTCCGGCATCGTGGACGGCGCGGCGCTGGTCGCCATCGGCTCCAAGGAGATCGGCGAGCGCCACGGTCTGCGCCCGCGCGCCCGGATCGTCTCCGCCGCCGTCTCCGGCTCCGAGCCCACCATCATGCTCACCGGCCCCGCCCCCGCCACCCGCAAGGCCCTCGCCAAGGCCGGCCTGACCATCGACGACATCGACCTCGTCGAGATCAACGAGGCCTTCGCGGCCGTCGTCCTGCGCTTCGCGAAGGACATGGGGCTCTCGCTGGACAAGATCAACGTCAACGGCGGCGCGATCGCCCTCGGCCACCCGCTGGGCGCGACCGGCGCGATGATCCTCGGCACGCTCATCGACGAACTGGAGCGGCAGGACAAGCGCTACGGCCTGGCCACCCTGTGCGTGGGCGGCGGCATGGGCATCGCGACGATCGTCGAGCGCGTCTGAACCCCGGCGGAACCAAGAGACTTCTACGGAGAGCCCCGTCATGACCGAGAGCACCACCATCCGCTGGGAACAGGACCGCACCGGCCTCGTCACCCTCGTCCTCGACGACCCGAACCAGTCCGCGAACACCATGAACCAGGCGTTCCGCGAATCCCTCGCGGTGATCGCCGACCGCCTGGAGGCCGAGAAGGACACCATCCGGGGCGTCATCATCACCTCCGCGAAGAAGACCTTCTTCGCCGGCGGCGATCTGCGCGACCTCATCCGGGTCACCCCCGAGAACGCACAGGAACTGTTCGACGGCGGCATGGAGATCAAGCGCAACCTCCGCCGCATCGAGACCCTGGGCAAGCCGGTCGTCGCCGCGATGAACGGCGCGGCCCTCGGCGGCGGCTACGAACTCGCCCTCGCCTGCCACCACCGCATCGCCCTCGACGCCCCCGGCACCAAGATCGGCTGCCCCGAGGTCACCCTCGGCCTGCTGCCCGGAGGCGGCGGTGTCGTCCGCACCGTACGGCTGATGGGCATCGCCGACGCCCTGCTGAAGGTGCTGCTCCAGGGCACCCAGTACAGCCCGCAACGCGCCCTCCAGAACGGCCTGATCCACGAAGTGGCCACCACCCGGGACGAGTTGATGGCGAAGGCCCGCGCCTTCATCGACGCCAACCCGGAGTCCCAGCAGCCCTGGGACAAGCCGGGCTACCGCATCCCCGGCGGCACCCCCGCCAACCCCAAGTTCGCGGCGAACTTGCCCGCCTTCCCGGCCACCCTGCGCAAGCAGACGGGCGGCGCGCCCTACCCGGCCCCGCGCCGCATCCTCGCCGCCGCCGTCGAGGGCGCCCAGGTCGACTTCGAGACCGCCCAGGTCATCGAGGCCCGCTACTTCGTGGAGCTGGCCGCCGGACAGACCTCGAAGAACATGATCCAGGCGTTCTTCTTCGACCTCCAGGCCGTCAACTCCGGCGCGAACCGCCCCAAGGGCGTGGAGCCGCGCCAGGTCCGCAAGGTGGCCGTCCTCGGCGCCGGGATGATGGGGGCGGGTATCGCGTACTCGTGTGCCCGAGCCGGCATCGAGGTTGTACTGAAGGACGTGTCGCTCGAAGCGGCCGCGAAGGGCAAGGGCTACTCGGAGAAACTCTGCGCCAAGGCCGTGTCGAAGGGCCGTACGACCCAGCAGAAGGCCGACGCGCTCCTCGCCCGTATCACCCCCACCGCCGACGTGACGGATCTCGCCGGCTGCGACGCGGTCATCGAGGCGGTCTTCGAGGACACCGCGCTCAAGCACAAGGTCTTCCAGGAGATCGAGTCGGTGGTGGCACCGGACGCGCTGCTGTGCAGCAACACCTCCACCCTCCCCATCACGGCACTCGCCGAGGGCGTGCAGCGCCAGTCCGACTTCATCGGCCTGCACTTCTTCTCGCCCGTCGACAAGATGCCCCTCGTCGAGATCATCAAGGGCGAACGGACGGGCGACGAGGCCCTGGCCCGCGCCTTCGACCTCGTCCGGCAGATCAAGAAGACCCCGATCGTCGTCAACGACTCCCGCGGCTTCTTCACCTCCCGGGTGATCGGCCACTTCATCAACGAGGGCGTGGCGATGGTCGGCGAGGGCATCGAACCCGCGTCGATCGAACAGGCGGCGGCCCAGGCGGGCTACCCGGCGAAGGTCCTCTCCCTGATGGACGAGCTGACCCTGACCCTCCCCCGCAAGATCCGCGCCGAGTCCCGGCGGGCCGTCGAGGAAGCGGGCGGCACCTGGGAGGAGCACCCCGCCGAGGCCGTCATCGACCGCATGGTCGACGAGTTCGGGCGCCCCGGCCGCAGCGGCGGCGCCGGCTTCTACGACTACGGCCCCGACGGCCGCCGCGCCAAGCTCTGGCCCGGCCTGCGGGAACACTTCACCAAGCCCGGCTATCGGATCCCGTTCGAGGACATGCAGGAACGCATGCTCTTCTCCGAGGCCCTGGACACGGTCCGCCTCCTGGAGGAGGGCGTCCTGACCTCCGTGGCCGACGCCAACATCGGCTCGATCTTCGGCATCGGCTTCCCCGGCTGGACCGGTGGCGTCCTTCAGTACATCAACGGTTACGAGGGCGGCCTGTCGGGCTTCGTGGCGCGGGCGAGGGAACTGGCCGACCGCTACGGCGACCGCTTCATGCCTCCGGCGCTGCTGGTGGAGAAGGCGGAGAGGGGCGAGCGTTTCGGGGACGAGTGACGCCGGGGGGCGGGCCTTTTCCTCGCCCCCGCCGCCCCTACCCGTCCCATCCCTCAGGGGCGGCTGCCCCTTCGCCCCCGCTTCGCCTTCCAGCTCGGGGGGAGGGGGTGGGTCGGCGGGTGCGGGTGGTGTGTGGTTGATCGCGCAGTTCCCCGCGCCCCTGAAGACACGGCCCTGCGGGCCCCTCCCGCCCGAGCGAAGCCGAGAGTGGGGGAGCGAACAGCCCCCACTCAGCCGCACCCGTCAACGCACCGCACACACCCCACTGCCCCGCCTTCCTCAGTCCGACTCTGTCGGCCACTTCCGCAGTTCCTCCCGCAACGACCGCTGGAAGGTCGTCAACAGGGCCTGGACGACCAGCGGCTGCATACGGGCCGACAGGGACTTGACCGCCTGCGGGTCGCGTTCCGCCACCGCGTCGTGGAAGAGGCGGGACAACTCGTGGGCCGCCGTGCGCGAGTGCTCGATCAGTACATTCCGGGCGGCGAGGATCGACTCCTCGGACAGCGGTACGTCGAGGAGCTCGACCCCGAGCCGCAGCAGACCGGGGTCGACGTGGAACCCGTCACCGTCCCGCTCCACCACACCCATGGCCACCAGCCGGTCCACCTCGCCCCCGGCCAGGGGCCGCCCCGCCCGCCGGTCCAGCTCCTCCCGTGTCACCGCCGCCACCGCGTCCGGCGCCCAGGAGGCGACCACCGCCCGTTGCAGGGCGAGATCGCGTGGGGTGAGATCCGGCGGCAGCTGCCGCAGATACCGCTCGATGGCGGCCAGGGTCATGCCCTGCCGCTGAAGCTCCTCGATCAGCGCGAGACGCGCGAGGTGGTCCCGCCCGTAGTGCCCGACCCGCCGCGGACCGATCACCGGCGGCGGCAGCAGGCCCTTGGTGCCGTAGAAGCGGACCGTGCGCACCGTGACACCGGCCCGCGCCGCCAGCTCGTCGACGGTGAGGACGTTCTCTCCGGTGCCTGCCGCCGCGCTGTCCCCGTTCTCGGTCGTCATGCACAGCAGTATCACTGTCCCACCAGTACTGTGACACCTCCTGCGCCCCTCGGCGGCCCCCGGCTCAGGGGGCGTTGTCAGTGGTGGCCCGTACGGTGGGGGCATGTCGGGGATCACTTACGTCCGGGGGGACGCCACCGTGCCGTTGGGCAAGGGCGTCAAGATCATCGCGCATGTCAGCAACGACAGCGGCGGCTGGGGCAAGGGCTTCGTCCTCGCCCTGTCCCGCCGCTGGCCGGAACCGGAGGCGGCCTACCGCGCCTGGCACCGCGACCGGGCCCACAACGACTTCGGGCTCGGCGCCGCCCAGTTCGTCCAGGTGGGCCCGTACACGTGGGTCGCCAACCTGATCGGCCAGCGGGGCACACGCACGGGCAGCAAGGGAGTCCCCGTCCGCTACGAGGCCATCGACACGGCCCTCGGCCTCCTCGCCGACAAGGCGCTGGAGCTGGAGGCCTCGGTCCACATGCCCCGCATCGGCTGCGGCCTGGCCGGCGGCAAGTGGTCCCGCGTCGAACCGCTGATAACCGACCGGCTCATTCAACGCGGCATATCCGTGACGGTGTACGACCACGGGGACTGACGGGAACCGAGTGACGGCCGCCGGAGTGAACGGCGGTCGATTATCGGTCAACTCTGGCGCACATGTGCGATGCCTCGCGCGGGTGAACGGGTAAGTCACCGGTATGGACCTCATCCCGATGGACATCGGCCCGTTGAACCCCAAGGTTCAGGAACTCGTCGTCGCGGCGCTGCTGTTCGCGCTGCTGTTCCTCTTCTTCGTCCGACTGCTGCCCCGGGTCCAGCGCGTCCTCGACGAGCGGGAAACCGCGACCAAGGGGGTCGAGGCACAGGCCGAAGCCGTACGGGAGGAGGCGGAGACCAAGCGGGCGGAGCTGGCCGCGGCCCTCGCCGAGGCCCGCCACGACGCCGCCCGCATCCGCCAACAGGCCTTCGAGGAGGGCACCGCCCTCATCTCCGCCGCCCGCGCCGAAGGCCTGCGCGAACAACAGAGAATCCTCACCGAGGGCCATGCCCGCATCGCCTCGGACCGCACGACAGCAGAGGCCGAACTCCGCACCTATGCCTCGGAGTTGGCCTCGAACCTGGCGAGCAAGGTCCTGGGAGAACGAATCGAAGCGAGGACTCAGCCGCAGCCGCGCCACTGAAACGGGGCGCAGTCCCTGCTTTCAGGGGCGCGGGGCTGCATCGACAGGGGGCTCCGCCGCGTGGGCGCTCCTTTCCGGCCACACCATGGCCGAAGCCCTCGCGAGCCCCGAAGTGCCCTCTTTTGCACGGGAGTTGACCGCAGTACCGTCCGCGCATGCCGATACCTGTGCGACGCATGTGCTTCACGACCTGGAGATCGCTCGCGACCGTGGCCACGACCGCGGCCCTCACGGCCGGTTTCCTCACCCCGGCGGTCGCAGACACCGCGACGACGCCTCGGAAGAGCGAACCCGTCTACTCGTACGACAACGCCATCCGCGAAGCGGTGTGGGTGGACACCGGTCTCGACGGCGACCGCGACGGCAGGGCGGACCGCGTCGCCGTCGACATCGTCCGCCCGAGTGAACCCGCCCAGCGGGGCCGCGAAGTCCCCGTGATCATGGACGCCAGCCCGTACTACTCCTGCTGTGGACGTGGCAACGAGGGGCAGCGCAAGACGTACGACGCGAACGGGAACGTCGTCCAGATGCCGCTGTTCTACGACAACTACTTCGTGCCCCGGGGCTATGCCTTCGTCGCCGTCGACCTCGCCGGAACCAACCGCTCCGACGGCTGCGTCGACGTCGGCGGCCGTTCCGACATCCAGTCGGCGAAGGCGGTCGTCGACTGGCTCAACGGCCGTGGCACGGCGTACACCACCCGCACGGGCTCGACGAAGGCCAAGGCCGGCTGGACCAACGGCAGGACCGGCATGATCGGCAAGAGCTACGACGGCACGATCGCCAACGGCGTGGCCGCCACCGGGGTCGAGGGCCTGAAGACCATCGTCCCGATCGGCGCCATCTCCTCCTGGTACGACTACTACTTCGCCAAGGGCGCCCCGCTCTACGACTCCGGCCCCGACTGGCTGTCCGACTATGTCGAGAGCCCCGATGCCCGCGCCAAGTGCGCCGCGGTCCAGCGCGAACTCGTCGACGGCGCCCCGCGCACCGGTGACTGGACCCGGCTGTGGACCGAACGCGACTACGTCAAGGACGTCGGGAAGATCGACGCCAGCGTCTTCGTCATCCACGGCCAACAGGACCTCAACGTCCGCCCCAAGCACTTCGGCCAGTGGTGGGACGCCCTCGCGAAGCACGGCGTCGAGCGCAAGATCTGGCTCTCCCAGACCGGCCACGTCGACCCCTTCGACTTCCGCCGCGCGGAGTGGGTCGACACCCTGCACCGCTGGTTCGACCACGAACTCCTCGGCTACGACAACGGCATCGACGACGAGCCCATGGCCGATATCGAACGCCACCCCGACCAGTGGGAGACCTCCAAGGTCTGGCCCCCGCGCGGCACCCAGGCCACGACTCTCCGCCCCGAAGGCGGCAGTCTGCCCGGCGTCGGCACCCTCGGCCTGCGCAAGCGGTCCGGCACCGAGACCTTCACCGACAACCCCGCGCTGAGCGAGACCGACTGGGCCGCGTACGTCGACCGGTCCACCCCCGACAAGGCCGGTTTCGTCACCCCGCCCCTGACCGAGGACCTGCGGGTGTCCGGCTCGTCCAAGGTGACCGTCACCGCCACGCCCACCACCTCGACCGCCCACCTCTCGGCGGTCCTCGTGGACCTCGGCCCGGACACCATCCGCGACTACTCCACCGCCGGCGAGGGCATCACCACCCTCACCGAGCGCACCTGCTGGGGTCCGAGCACCACCGGTGACAGCTCCTGCTTCCGGGAGACCCGGGCCAAGACCGCCGACGTCGACTACACGATCGTCAGCCGCGGCTGGGCCGACCTCGGCAACCACTCCTCCGCCACGGGAGCCCCGCTCACGCCCGGCACGCCGTACACCATCACCCTCGATCTGCACGCCACCGATCACGTCGTCCCGGCGGGCCACCGCCTGGCGCTGATCCTCGCGGGCACCGACAAGGACCTCATCGACCCGCCGTCGACCACCTCCACCCTGACCATCGACCTCGAGCGCACCTCCGCGCAGATACCCCTGGTCGGCGGCGCCACCGCCTTCAAGAAGGCGACCTCGGCCGCCGGGGACAGGACACCCGGGGCCGCCGTCCTCGACGGTGTACGCGACCCGAGCAGGGCCGCCCGTGTCCCGGGGAGCGGTGCGTGAGGGCCCGTATCGCGACGCTGATCGCCGGCGTCGCCATCGCCGCGCCCCTGCTCTCGGCACCCGCGTACGCGGCGGACGCCACCACCACCCCGCCGCGTACCGGATTCGAGCAGTCAGGCGGCGCCCGCTGGACCGGTCAGCCCGAGGAGCAGGACTTCCTGGCCGCCGTGGACCGGGCGAGCGCCCGGGTGTCGATCACCCGGATCGGCACGACCAAGCAGGACCGCCCGCTGCAACTCGTACGCATCGGCATCCGCCCCACCTCGCGCACGGTCCTCCTCGTCTGCAGCCAGCACGGCGACGAGCCCGCCGGCCGCGAGGCCTGCCTGACCACGATCCGCGACCTCGCCCACGCCAAGGACGAGCGGACCGAGCGGCTGCTGAAGAACACCACCGTCCTCGTCGTGCCCACCGCCAACCCCGACGGCCGGGCGGCCGACACCCGGGGCAACAGCGACGGCGTCGACATCAACCGCGACCACCTGGCCCTCAAGACCGCCGAGGCCCGGGCGCTCGCCGCGGTCGTCCGCGACCGCGGGCCCGATGTCGTCTACGACCTGCACGAGTACGGCGCCACGCCCCAGTACTACGACAAGGACCTGTTCGACCTCTGGCCGCGCAACCTCAACACCGACGCGGCCGTGCACGCGGAGGCGACGAAGCTGTCCCAGGACTACGTGCGTCCGGCCGCGCGGGCGGCGGGGTACTCGACGGGCACGTACGGCATCTGGACCGACCCCGTCACCGGCGACCCGATCCGCCAGGTCGCGGGCGACGGACAGGAACGGATCCTGCGGAACATGACCGGCGTCAAGCACGCGGTGGGCCTGCTCATCGAGAGCCGAGTGGAACCGCTGACGGACGACACCACGGAGCAGGACAACAACCTGCGCCGGGTGAACTCCCAACTCGCCGCGCTGAAGGGTCTGTTCGGCTTCGCCGGTGAACGCGGCCGACAGGTCGACGCGGCGACCGGCGCGGCCCGGCTCGCCGGACTGCGCGACACCGGCCCGGTCTACGTCGGGGGCGCCGACAACGACCCCGCCGAACCCGCCGAGGTGATCCAGGACCCGCCCTGCGGCTATCGGCTCACCGCACAGCAGTACGAGGAGTTCGCGGACGAGCTGACCCTGCACGGCGTCCGCACGCGCTCCGCCGGGGACGGCGACGGCGTACTCGTCCCGTTGCGCCAGCAACTGCGCGCCCTCGTGCCGCTGCTGCTCGACGAGCGGGCGCCGTACCACCTGACGGTGGGGGAGCCCGACACCGGCTGTTGAACACAACTTGAACAAGAAAGGATCTGCGTCACATGGGGTAGGGCTCAGCGGGCAGGAGTAGCTCAGTTCCAGCCACTGCTGAAAGGTTGCACCAGTGACGCACGATCACCAAACCACCCACCATGGGGGAGGCGCGCTTCCGGGTTCGGAGGCGGGTCTCCCCGGCGGCGGGCGGCCCCGGACGGACCGTGCCGTGTTCGGCGTGACGGCCGCGCTCACCCTGGCTTTCGTGCTCTGGGGCGCCATCGCGACGGACTCGCTCGAAGACGTCTCCGGCAAGATGCTGAGCGGCCTGATCCGCGACGGTGGCTGGGCCTTCATCCTGGCCGCCTCCTGTTTCGTGGTCTTCGCCCTGTGGCTCGCGGTCAGCCGCTACGGCCGGATCCACCTCGGTGTCGAGGGGGAGAAGCCCGAGTTCCGCACGGTGTCCTGGGTCGCGATGATGTTCAGCGCGGGCATGGGCATAGGCCTGATGTTCTACGGCGTCAGCGAGCCCCTCGCGCACTACACCTCGCCACCGCCCGGCACGAACCCCGAGGGCTCCGGCGAGCGCATGGAGACCGCGATGGCGACCACCCTCTTCCACTGGACGCTGCACCCCTGGGCGATCTACGCGGTGGTCGGCCTCGCCATCGCCTACAGCACCTTCCGCAAACGCCGCCGCCAGACCATCAGCGCCGTCTTCACCCCGCTGATCGGCGAGAAACACGCGAACGGCACCGGTGGCCGGATCATCGACATCCTCGCGATCGTCGCCACCGTCTTCGGCTCGGCGGCCTCCCTCGGCCTCGGCGCGCTCCAGATCGGCTCGGGCGCCCGGGAGTTGGGCTGGATGGAGAAGGTGAGCACCGGGCTGCTCGTCGCCGTCATCGCCGTACTGACCCTGGCGTTCGTGGCCTCCGCCGTGTCCGGTGTGGAGAAGGGCATCCAGTGGCTGTCCAACATCAACATGGTGCTGGCCCTGCTGCTCGCCGTCTTCGTGTTCGTCGTGGGCCCCACGATCCTGGTCCTTGACCTCCTCCCCACCTCCGTCTTCTCCTTCCTCGGCGACCTCACCCAGCTCGCGGGCCGCACCGAGGCGTCCGGCGGCGGGAAGGTGGCCGACTGGCTCGGCAGCTGGACCGTCTTCTACTGGGCATGGTGGATCTCCTGGACGCCCTTCGTCGGCATGTTCATCGCCCGCATCAGCCGTGGCCGCACCATCCGCCAGTTCATCGGCGGCGTCATCCTCGTCCCCAGCACGGTCAGCCTCGTCTGGTTCGCGGTCTTCGGCGGTACGGCGATGAAGCTCCAGGAGCAGGGCCGGCTCGGCGACGAATCGACCGCCGAGGGTCAACTCTTCGCCGTCCTCCACGAGTTCCCCGCCGCCACCGTCACCAGCCTGCTCGTGATGATCCTCGTCGGCATCTTCTTCGTCTCCGGCGCCGACGCCGCCTCCATCGTCATGGGCACGCTCTCCCAACGCGGCGCCCTCGAACCCGGCCGCCTCGTCGTCGTCTTCTGGGGCGTGGTCACCGGAGCCGTCGCCGCGATCATGCTCCTGGTCGGCAGCGGCCGGGGCGACGCCCTCACGGGCCTGCAGAACCTCACGATCCTGGCCGCCGCCCCGTTCGTACTGGTCATGATCGGCATGTGCGTGGCGCTGATGCGGGACCTGCGGCGCGACCCGATCATCGTCCGTGAGGAGATGGCCTCCGCGGCCGTCGAACTCGCCGTCGTCCAGGGTCACACGCGCTACGACGGCGAGTTCGAGATCAGGGTGGGGCCGGGCCGGGGAACGGAGGTGGAGGGCGACCCGGTCGGCCATCGCACCGAGTAGGAATCCAGCTCGGGGGCGGGACCGCGCCCCGTAAGGGGCGCGGGGAACCGCGCGACCAGCCCCCACGACCCGCAGCCCGCCGACTACCTGTCGGGCCCCGAACCTACTCGGCCAGCCCCGCGGCGACCCGCGCACAACCCCAGGCCACGGTGACTCCGGCCCCACCATGCCCATAGTTGTGCACCACCACGCGGCCATCCGCCGAAGGCACTCGCTCCAGCCGTACGGCCTCACGAGCCGGGCGCAGGCCCACGCGATGCTCCAGCACCCGCGCCCCGGTGATCTCCGGCCGAATCTCCCCACACCGCGCCACGATCTCCTCGGCGATCACCGGATCCGGCGTCAGCGACCAGTCGTCCTCCTCCGCTGTACCCCCGAGGATCAACCGACCCGGCTGCGGTATGAAATACGTACTCTTGCCGTCCCCGTGATCCACCGACGTGAGCCATGTGGTGACCCCGGGGTTCTCCACGACGACCAACTGCCCCCGAATCGGCCGTACGGCCGGATCCGGCACCAACTCCCGCGCACCGAGCCCCGTGCAGTTGACCACGACCGGCGCGTCGACCGCCGCGAGGTCGGTGACCGTACGCTCCTCGACCGTCCCGCCCGCCGCGACGAACCGGTCGCGCAGCCACCGCAGATGGACCGGCATGTCGATGACCGGCAGCCGTGCCCACAGCCCCGTCCCGGGGTACTCCTCGGCGGTGGCGGCCCGCAGCCCCGGCACGCGTGAGGCCCACTCGCCGAGCCTGTCCAGCGCGGTCTCGCCATGTACGCCTTCGACCATGCGTACGCCTGTCTCGTCGGAGCGTGCCGCCAACTCCTCGTACACGGCGAGCGATTCGAGCGCCCAGTCACCGGCGAGAGCTTCCGGTTCGATCCGGTACGGCCACCACAGCCCGCCCGCGACGGCGGACGTGGTGCGCTCCACCGGCTCCCGTGCCCAGACCCGTACATGTCTGCCGCGCTCCGCGAGGACGACGGCCGTCGTCAGCCCGACGACTCCACCACCGACGACGATCACATCACTGTTCGAATTCCTGGTCACGAAGGGACGTTAGCGGAATATGTCATGCCGTGCTCAGAAGTCGGAATTTGTGGGGATACTCACAACATGTCTGCCGAGTACGCGACCTTCGGCCTGGCACCGGCGATGCGAGCCGGTGGCGTCCTCGCCAACGGCGCCTACCAAGCGCACCGGGACTTCGTGGACTTCATCGTCGACGGACGCCCGCTGCTGTACCAGCTCTCCGACCTCGACGCCGTCTCTCCCCTCGCCTCCGACGTCCCGCCGTCGATCTTCGGCGCCCAGGTGCGCAGCCTGCTGCTGGAGGCCGAGGCACCGCTGAGGGGCGATCGCTACGTCATCTACGGCTGCCCGGAGTGCGCCGACCTCGCCTGTGGCGCCGTGACGGCGGTGATAGAGCGGGTCGGTGACGACTATGTGTGGCGTGACTTCGCCTGGCAGACGGAGGAGGAGGCCGACCTCAGGCTGAACGGCTACACGGGCATCGGTCCCTTCCGGTTCCACGGCCCCGAGTACCGGAGCGCACTGCAGTCCCTGCTGCGGGAGTCCGCCGACGAGGTGTCGCCCCGCCGCAGGGTCCTCCTCATCGGTGCCCGTGTCGCGGTGCTCGCCAAACTCGCCGCCGCGCTGCGGGCGATCGGCATCGGCGCCGACATAGCGCACGGCGCCGACGGCGTGCCCGCCGAGGAACTGCGCACCTACGGCGCCGTGGCCTTCGGCCGGGCCGTGGGGCAGGCGGACCGCGAAGCCGTACGGCGGGCCTTCGACCGCGCCGGGGTCGAGGTCGCGTACGTCGACGGGCTGGCGCCGATCATCCCGCTCCTCGTCGCCCAGATCGAGCACGCCCTCGACCGCAGTCCCGCCCGGCAGCGCCGCCTCACCCGCCTCGTCGCCGCGAGCGGGCAGGCCGGGATCGAGATCACCTCCACGTGTCGTGTGGAGTTGACCGCGTACCGCCTGGACCGGTTCTCCCGTCCCCACACCTACAGGTTCTTCGACGGCATCCTTCCGGCGGGGCAGCACCGGATCGGGCTGGACCCGAAGGCCGCGAAGGGCGAATCGTTCATTGTGGCTCGGACGTCGGGGACGGTCTTGGTGGAGCCGATGGGCCGGTGACCTGAGGGGTGGGGGCTGGCAGGTGGTCGGGTGACTGCGGGTCGAGGGGGGGCTGGTCGGTGAGGGCTGATCGCCCCCCGCTTTGGGCTCCGCTCCCGTTCTGGGCTCCGCTCCCGTTCTGGGCTCCGCTCCCGCTTTGGGCTCCGCTCCCGCTTTGGGCTCCGCTCCCCGCTCTGGGTTTCGCCTCCGCTTTGGGCTCCGCTCCCGTTCTGGGTTTCGCCTCCGCTTTGGGTTTCGCTCCCGTTCTCGGCTTCGCCTCCGCTCTCGGCTTCGCTTGAGCGGGAGGGGCCCATAGGCGGGAGGGGCCCCAAGGGTGGGGCCCCACTGAGTGGGAGGGCCCCATCGCGGCGGAGCCGCACATCGATGCAGCCCCGCGCCCCGTACGGGGCGCCGCCCTCACCGGCGCCGCGCCCCTGGAGGGGCGCTGCCCCGCCGCCGGTCGTTAGGATCGCCCCCTGTGACCGCCACCCTCGTCGTCAAGAATCTCGCCGCCGGCCACGGCGACCGCTCGCTCTTCTCCGGGCTGGACCTCGTTGTCGCCCCCGGCGATGTGATCGGGCTGGTCGGCGCCAATGGCGCGGGCAAGTCCACGCTGCTGCGGCTGCTCGCGGGGCTGCTCCCGCCGGAGCAGGGGGAGCTACGGCTCTCCCCGCCCACGGCGACCGTCGGCCATCTGCCGCAGGAGCCGGAGCGGCGGGAGGGCGAGACCGTACGGGACTTCCTGGCCCGACGCACGGGCGTGGCCGAGGCCCAGCGGGCGATGGACGAGGCCACCCAGGCACTCGTCGACGGGGCGCCGGGCGCGGACGACGCGTACGCGACCAGTCTGGAGCGGTGGCTCGACCTGGGCGGCGCCGATCTCGACGAACGGGCGGCGGAGGTCGCCGACACGCTGGGCCTCGGCGTCGACCTGGACCAGCCGATGACGGGCCTCTCCGGCGGCCAGGCGGCTCGCGCCGGCCTCGCCTCCCTCCTCCTCTCCCGCTACGACGTCTTCCTCCTCGACGAGCCCACCAACGACCTCGACCTGGACGGCCTGGAACGGCTCGAACGCTTTGTGAGCGGCCTGCGCGCCGGCACGGTCGTCGTCAGCCACGACCGCGAATTCCTCAGCCGCACGGTCACCAAGGTCCTCGAACTCGACCTCGCGCAGCAACAGATCAGCCTCTACGGCGGTGGCTACGAGGCCTACCTGGAGGAACGCGAGACCGCGCGCCGCCACGCCCGCGAGGACTACGAGGAGTACGCCGACAAGAAGGCCGCCCTCCAGGACCGCGCCCAGATGCAGCGCTCCTGGATGGACAAGGGCGTCAAGAACGCGCGGCGCAAGGCGGGCAACGACAACGACAAGATCGGCCGCAAGTTCCGCAGCGAGGCCAGCGAGAAGCAGGCCGCCAAGGCCCGGCAGACGCAGCGCATGATCGAACGGCTGGAGGTCGTCGAGGAGCCGCGCAAGGAGTGGGAGCTGCACATGGAGATCGCGGCGGCCCCGCGCTCCGGTGCCGTGGTCGCCACCTTGCGTGACGCGGAGGTCAGGCGGGGCGACTTCGTCTTCGGACCGGTGTCGCTGCAGATCGACTGGGCGGACCGCATCGCCATCACCGGTGCGAACGGTGCGGGCAAGTCGACCCTGCTGGGCGCCCTGCTCGGCCGGATCGCCCTGGACGCGGGCCATGCCTCCCTCGGTTCCGGTGTCCTCGTCGGCGAGGTCGACCAGGCGCGGGGGCTCTTCCACGGCTCCGAGTCCCTGCTCGACGCCTTCCGGGCGGCCGTCCCCGACACCGAGCCGGTCGAGGTCCGCACCCTCCTCGCCAAGTTCGGCCTCAAGTCCGACCATGTCCTACGCCCCGCGATCACCCTCTCCCCGGGCGAACGCACCCGCGCCGCGCTCGCCCTCCTTCAGGGCCGAGGCACCAACCTCCTGGTCCTCGACGAACCCACGAACCATCTCGACCTGCCCGCCATCGAACAACTGGAGTCCGCGCTGGACTCCTACGAGGGCACGTTGCTGTTGGTCACGCATGACCGGCGGATGCTGGAGGCGGTACGAGTGACGCGAGGCTTCGAGATGACCTCGGGGAAACTGA
>NZ_AEJC01000367.1 GCF_000317595.1 Streptomyces ipomoeae 91-03
CCCACGGGCGGCCTGCCGTCAGGCTCCGCTCCAGGTGTGTCCGTCCCCGAACAGCAGGGTGTGCTCCAGCACGTCCTCCATCGGGTCGTCGACCTGGCCGACGTTGACGAGTCCGATCCGGGGGCCGTTGTGCGAGGACTTGTTGGTCTCGTCGGCGTACGCGGCCCCGGCCGACAGCCCGCACATCACCGCCGCCGCCAGCACCCCGGTGACCACTCGCGCCACGGTCCTCGCCCGGTCGTTCCTCATCCCTCGGTCCCTCATTTCGTCGGTTCGGCAGCTGATCGGACACTGGGTCCACCAGTTCATCTGCCTGAACCGCGCGGAGGTCACGCGGAGCAACCCTTACGGGCTCAGTTGTGGCTGTGCAGGATCTCGTTCAGGCCGCCCCAGACCGCGTTGTTCGGGCGGGCCTCGACGGTGCCGGTGACCGAGTTGCGGCGGAAGAGGATGTGGGAGGCGCCGGAGAGTTCGCGGGCCTTGACGACCTGGCCGTCGGGCATGGTGACGCGGGTGCCGGCGGTGATGTACAGACCGGCCTCGACCACGCACTCGTCGCCGAGGGCGATGCCGACGCCCGCCTCGGCGCCGATCAGGCAGCGCTCGCCGATGGAGATGATGACGTTGCCGCCGCCGGAGAGGGTGCCCATGGTGGAGGCGCCGCCGCCGATGTCGGAGCCGTCGCCGACGACGACACCGGCGGAGATACGGCCCTCGACCATCGACGTGCCGAGCGTGCCGGCGTTGAAGTTGACGAAGCCCTCGTGCATGACCGTGGTGCCCTCGGCGAGGTGCGCGCCGAGCCGGACCCGGTCGGCGTCGGCGATACGGACGCCCTTGGGGGCCACGTAGTCCGTCATGCGCGGGAACTTGTCGACGGACGTCACCTGGAGGTGCAGGCCCTCCGCGCGGGCGTTCAGGCGCACCTTCTCCAGGTCGTCGACGGCGACCGGGCCGAGCGAGGTCCAGGCGACGTTGGCGAGGAGGCCGAAGATGCCGTCCAGGCTCTGGCCGTGCGGCTTGACCAGACGGTGCGAGAGCAGATGCAGACGCAGGTAGGTGTCGTGCGTGTCGATCGGCTTCTCGTCGAGCGAGGAGATGACCGTACGGACCGCGACCACCTCGACGCCCCGGCGCGCGTCCGGACCGAGCGCCGCGGTCGCGCCACCGCCGAGCAGCTCGGAGGCCTGCTCGGCGGAGAGCCGCTCGGAACCGGACGGGCCCGGCTCGGCGACGAGTTCGGGCGCGGGGAACCAGGTGTCGAGAACAGTGCCGTCGGCGGCGATCGTGGCGAGGCCGGCGGCCACGGCGCCGGTGGTGCGAGGAGCAGTCGTGTCGGTCATGAGGGCAACCTAACTGTCCAGGGGCTGTGCGGGCCAACCCAGGGCCGGGGCATCTCAGGGGCCGGGCACCAATGTGGACATACACCACCTTGCCGTCCTTGATCACCCGCACGCCGAGGAGGTCGTACGTCCGCGGGTCGATCAGTCACTCGCTCCCGTCGTCCTCGCCGCCCCAATGACGCCGGCATGACGCCGGCGCCGAGCAGAAGCTCAGGGAATCACCCGCCCCAGCACCTCCCGCGCGTACTCCTCGTCGTACGGCGCCCCGGTCAGCAGCACCTGCAGGCAGATCCCGTCGACCAGGGCGACCAGGGCGCGGGCGGTCACCGGGTCGGTGCGGTGGGCGAGGCAGTCGGCGAAGCCGCGGCCCCATTCGTCGGCGACGGCGCGGAGGGCGGGGCGGCGCAGGGCGGCGAGGTAGAGCTCGTACTCCACCTCGATGCCCGTACGGTCGCCGGAGAGCCATTCTCGGCCCAGCGCGGCGAGTTCGGCGGCGAGGTCGGTGTCGGGGTCCTGGAGGGCACCGCGCGCGGCAACGGTCTTGGCGAAGCCGTCGTTGGCCTGGCGCAGGGCGGCGACCAGCAGGTCGTCGAGGTCCTTGAAGTGGTACGTCGTCGAGCCGAGCGGGACGTCCGCCTCGGCGGCGACGGTGCGGTGGCTCAGACCGGCGATGCCCTTCTCGCCGACCACACGGATCGCCGCGTCGATGATCCGCTGCCGTCGCTCGGGGTCGTAGCGCCGGGCCATCAGTGGGCGCCTCCCAGGTTCAGCACGACCACTCCGGCGATGATCAGCACGATCCCGGCGACCTTGGCGAGGCCCAGCCCCTCATTGAAGAGCACCAGTCCGAGCGCGGCGACGCTGGCGGTGCCGACGCCGGACCAGATCGCGTAGGCGGTGCCGATCGACATCGACTTCAGCGCCTGGGCGAGCAGCACGAAGGAGACGACGTAGCCGACGGCGGTGACCACCGAGGGGAGCAGCTTGCTGAAGCCGTCGCCGTACTTCATGGCGGTGGTGGCGGCGACCTCGGCGGCGATGGCGCAGACGAGCAGCAGATATCCCATGTGTACGAGCGTACACATGATGCGTACGCCCGTACATATGGGCGCGCCCCAACGACCTGAACGCGTACCAGCTCTCCGGAACACTCGCGACGTTGAAGGGCGATCGCACCGTAACGAGACATTCATGGAGGGTTCGCGGCCTTCCCGGCGCGCCGACGGCCCCCTCCCGCACCGCGAGGCGTGAACAGGCCGTCCTTTCGGGGCCGTTCCGTTATGAAGCGCTTGAGGAAACGGCTCCACGGACGCCACTTGGTCCACTACTGTTTCAACGGTCAATCTCCTGGATGTGTGACGACCGCCAAGGTTGTCGCACATCGGTGACATCGACCATCTCCCTGACCCGCATGACGAATTCGCGTCCGCCTGTGCGACGCCGAGGGAACCGCGCATGCCACCAAGAAAGCCCGGACCTGATCCGGACCAGACCACTCCCAACCTTCCGGTGCTCGCCTCCGCGAAGGTGTGGGAGACCGGTGTCGCCCCGAACGACACCCGAATACCGGGCACGCGCCGCCTCTGGCTGGCCGGTGCGCTCGCCCTGGCCGTCGTGTCGTCCTGCGTGACCGCGCTCATGCTGCAGGGCACGGAAGATGACGACACATCACGGAGCGGCGGGGACCGGACCACCGCGGCCGGCGACTCGGTACTCCCCGACCTCACCCTGCCGGAGGCCCCACCGTCCTCGACGGCGGCCCCCGACGGCAAGAGCGGCCTGTCCGAGCCACAGGGCGCCGAGGACGAGGCGCGGAACGACGACGATCAGGACAAGGACTCCTCGGACTCGTCCTCCAAGGACTCCGACTCGTCCGACGACAAGCAGCAGGGCGGAGCGAAGCCGACGGCCAAGCCGACGAATTCGACGGCCCCCAGCAAGAAGCCGCCGTCCACGTCCACGTCCTGGAAGTCCGTACGGTCGATCAACTACCCGGACCGTTACTGGCATCTGCGCAGCGGTGTGATCCAGCTGGACCAGGTGAGTTCCCGCAGCGGCAGCGAGACCAGGGAGGACTCCTCCTTCAAACTGGTCTCCGGCCTCGCGAACTCCTCCTGCTACTCCTTCCGCATGACGGACGGCCGCTACGTCCGCCACCAGAACTTCGTCCTGCGCGCTTCCGGCAACGACGGCTCGGCGCTCTTCAAACAGGACGCCACGTTCTGCCCCCGCTCGTACACGTCGGGCACGGTCATGCTGGAGTCGGTGAACTACCCCGGATACTTCGTCCGCCACCGCAGCTTCCAACTCCGCCTGGAGCGCTACGACTACAGCCGCCTCTTCTACGCGGACTCCACCTTCAGCCTGGTCAGGTCCTTCTCCTCCTGACCAGCCCCTGAACAGCACTGTGGCCCCCGGCGAACCACCGGGGGCCACAGTCGTGTTCGGTTCGATCTCAGACGTTGAAGCCGAGTGCGCGGAGCTGTTCGCGGCCGTCGTCGGTGATCTTGTCGGGGCCCCACGGGGGCATCCAGACCCAGTTGATGCGGAGTTCGTTGACGAGACCGTCCGTGGCGGACTTGGCCTGGTCCTCGATGACGTCCGTCAGCGGGCAGGCCGCGGAGGTCAGGGTCATGTCGATCGTCGCGATGTTCGCGTCGTCGATGTGGATGCCGTAGATGAGGCCGAGGTTGACGACGTCGATGCCCAGTTCGGGGTCGACGACGTCGTACAGGGCCTCGCGGATCTCGTCCTCGGAGGCCGGCTTCATCTCCACGGTGTCGCTCATGCCGTCTTCCTTTCGGCGTCCGCTCCGCCCAGCGCCTGGGCCGTCGCGTCCTTCCACGCCATCCAGCTCAGGAGGGCGCACTTGACCCGGGCGGGGTACTTGGAGACTCCGGCGAACGCGACGGCGTCCTCCAGGACGTCCTCCATCGCGTCGTCCGGCTCGATCTTCCCCTTGGACTGCATCAGTTCCAGGAAGGTCTCCTGGATCTTCCGCGCGTCCGAGAGTTCCTTGCCGACCAGCAGTTCGTTCAGCACGGAGGCGCTCGCCTGGCTGATCGAGCAGCCCTGGCCCTCGTACGAGACGTCCTCGATCCTCGTGCCGTCGTACTTCACACGGAGCGTGATCTCGTCGCCGCACGTCGGGTTCACGTGGTGCACCTCGGCGTCGCCATCCCGCAAGCCCCGCCCGTGCGGGTTCTTGTAGTGGTCCAGGATGACTTCCTGGTACATCGAATCCAGCTTCATGCGATCGCTCGTCCCGTCAGCCGAAGAAGTTCCGGACGTGCTCCAGGCCGTCCACCAGTGCGTCGATCTCGGCCGGCGTGGAGTACAGATAGAACGACGCTCGCGTGGTCGCGGGAATTCCGTACCTGAGGCAGACGGGCCGTGCGCAGTGGTGGCCCACCCGGACCGCGATGCCCTGTTCGTCCAGCACCTGGCCCACGTCGTGCGGGTGGATGTCCCCGAGCGTGAAGGAGATCGCGGCGCCCCGGTCCTCGGCCGTGGTCGGGCCGATGATGCGCAGGTCCGGGACCTCGGCGAGCTTCTTCACCGCGTACTCGGTGAGAGCGTGCTCGTGGGCGAGGATCTTGTCCATGCCGATCGAGTTCAGGTAGTCGATCGCCGCGCCCAGGCCCACCGCCTGCGCGATCGGCGGGGTGCCCGCCTCGAACTTGTGCGGCGCGGGGGCGTACGTCGAGGAGTGCATCGACACCGTCTCGATCATCTCGCCGCCGCCGAGGAACGGGGGCAGGTCCTCAAGCAGCTCCTGGCGGCCCCAGAGGACGCCGATGCCGGTCGGGCCGCACATCTTGTGGCCGGTGAAGGCCACGAAGTCGGCCTGGAGGGCCTGCACGTCCAACGGCATGTGCGGGGCGGCCTGGGAGGCGTCGATGCAGACCAGCGCGCCGACTTCCTGCGCGCGGCGGATGATCGTCTCGACCGGGTTGACCGTGCCCAGGATGTTCGACACCAGCACAAAGGAGACGATCTTCGTCTTCTCCGTGATGATCTCCTCGATGTTGGACAGGTCGAGGCGGCCGTCGTCCGTGAGGCCGAACCACTTCAGCTTCGCGCCCGTGCGCTGCGACAGCAGCTGCCACGGCACGATGTTGGAGTGGTGCTCCATCTCCGTGATGACGATCTCGGTCTCGGAGTCCACCCGGTAGGGCTCGTCGGCCCAGCCGAGCATGTTCGCCACGAGGTTCAGCGACTCGGAGGCGTTCTTGGTGAAGATCACCTCGTCGCGGCTGGGCGCGTTGATGAACGCGGCGACCTTGTCACGCGCGCCCTCGTACAGCGCCGTGGCCTCCTCGGCGAGCACATGCACACCGCGATGGACGTTGGCGTTGTAGCGCTCGTAGTACTCGCCGAGGGCGTCCAGCACCTGGCGCGGCTTCTGCGAGGTCGCCGCGTTGTCCAGGTACACGAGCTTCTGACCGTCGTGGACCAGGCGGTCCAGGATGGGGAAGTCCTTGCGGAGCGCCTCGGTGTCGAGAAGGCCCGGCAACTGTGTCACTCGGATGCGCCACCCTTCGTGTAAGCCTCGTAGCCCTCTTCCTCCAGCTTGTCGGCGAGCTCGGCGCCGCCGGACTCCACGATGCGGCCGGCGGAGAAGACGTGCACGTGGTCGGGCTTGATGTAGCGCAGGATGCGCGTGTAGTGCGTGATCAGCAGGGTGCCGACCTCGCCGGTCTCGCGGACACGGTTGACGCCTTCGGAGACGACCCGGAGCGCGTCGACGTCCAGACCGGAGTCCGTCTCGTCGAGGATCGCGATCTTGGGCTTGAGCAGTTCGAGCTGGAGGATCTCGTGGCGCTTCTTCTCACCGCCGGAGAAGCCCTCGTTGACGTTGCGCTCGGCGAAGGAGGGGTCCATGTTGAGGCGCTGCATGGCCTCCTTGACCTCCTTCACCCAGGTGCGCAGCTTCGGGGCCTCGCCGCGAATCGCGGTGGCGGACGTACGCAGGAAGTTCGACACGGACACACCGGGAACCTCGACCGGGTACTGCATCGCCAGGAACAGGCCCGCGCGGGCGCGCTCGTCGACGGACATCTCCAGGACGTCCTCGCCATCGAGCAGCACGGTGCCGCCGGTGATCGTGTACTTCGGGTGGCCCGCGAGCGAGTAGGCGAGGGTCGACTTGCCGGAGCCGTTGGGGCCCATGATGGCGTGCGTCTCGCCCTGCTTCACGGTCAGGTCGACACCCTTGAGGATCTCCTTCGTGGCGTTGTCGGCCTCGACGGTGACGTGCAGGTCTCGGATTTCAAGCGTTGCCATGGGTGCCTCAGGACTCCTGGGTGAGGGAGACGAGCACGTCGTCCCCTTCGATCTTTACGGGGTATACGGGGACGGGGCGCGTCGCGGGAAGGCCGGACGGCTTGCCGGTGCGGAGGTCGAAGCTGGAGCCGTGCAGCCAGCACTCGATCTGGCAGTCCTCCACCTCGCCCTCGGAGAGCGAGACGTTCGCGTGGGAGCAGATGTCGTAAATGGCGAACACCTCGCCCTCGGTCTGTACGACCGAGACCGGCGTGCCGTCGAGTTCCACCCGCTTCGGGGTGTCCTCCTCCAGCTCGCTCAGCCCACAGGCCCGAACGAAACGGGCACGGTCGAAGGTGGTCATCAGACCGACGCCTCCAGCTCCTCGTCGATCTTCTCCAGCAGACGCTCCTCGATGTCGTCGATGCCGATCTGCTGGACCAGCTCGGCGAAGAAGCCGCGGACGACGAGGCGGCGGGCCTCCTCGGCCGGGATGCCGCGGGCCATCAGATAGAAGAGCTGTTCGTCGTCGAAGCGACCGGTCGCGCTGGCGTGGCCGGCGCCGACGATCTCGCCGGTCTCGATCTCCAGGTTCGGCACCGAGTCGACCCGGGCGCCGTCCGTGAGGACCAGGTTCCGGTTCATCTCGTAGGTGTCGGTGCCCTCGGCCTTGGCCTCGATCAGCACATCGCCGATCCACACCGCGTGGGCGCCGTCGCCCTGGAGCGCGCCCTTGTAGACCACGTTCGACTTGCAGTGCGGCACGTTGTGCGTGACCAGCAGACGGTGCTCCTGGTGCTGCCCGGCGTCGGTGAAGTACAGCCCGAACAGCTCGGCCTCACCGCCGGGGCCGGCGTACGTCACACGCGGGTGCAGCCGTACGACGTCGCCGCCGAAGGTGACGACCACGGACTTGAACGAGGCGTCCCGGCCGACGAGGGCGTTGTGCTGGGCCACGTGCACGGCCTTGTCGTCCCAGTCCTGGACGGAGACGACGGTCAGCTTGGCGCCGTCGCCCAGGATGTAGTCGACGTTTGCGGCGAGGACGGCGTCACCGGTGTGGTCGATGACGACGACGGCCTCGGCGAAGGCGCCCAGCTCGATCACCTGGTGGGCGAAGGCGGTGCCGCCCTCGCCGTGCACGGCGATCCGGATCGGCTCGGTGAGGACCGTCTCCTTGGCGACGGTGATCACACCGGCCTTCTCGAACGCCGAGTACGCCTGCGCGGCGATCCGGTCCACGGGCGTGCCGGCCTTGCCGATGCGCGCGTCGTCACGGCCGACGGTCTCGACGGTGACCCCTTCGGGGGCCTGGACGTCGACCTTCAGGCCGTCACCGGTGGCGACGGCGGTGCCGTCGTGCAGCCCGCGCAGCCGCTCCAGCGGGGTGAACCGCCACTCCTCCTCCCGACCGTGCGGCACCGGGAAGTCCGCCACGTCGAAGGACGGGGGCGCGCTCATGCGCGTGGCGACGGTCGACTCGGCGGCCACCGCGATCGAGCCGGCGGTCGTGCTGCCCACCGGGATGTTCTGAGCCTCAGCCATGGCTGTCGGTCTGCTCTCTTTCCTACGTGTTGCGATCCTCGGCCCGCCCTGTGAGGCGGGCCGCTAGCTACTGGACGGGCGGCGGATCAGCCGACCGCGCCCTCCATCTGCAGCTCGATCAGCCGGTTGAGCTCCAGCGCGTACTCCATCGGCAGTTCCTTGGCGATCGGCTCGACGAAGCCGCGCACGATCATCGCCATGGCCTCGTCCTCCGACAGACCGCGGCTCATCAGATAGAAGAGCTGGTCCTCGGAGACCTTGGAGACGGTCGCCTCGTGGCCCATGGACACGTCGTCCTCACGGACGTCGACGTACGGGTACGTGTCCGAGCGGGAGATGGTGTCGACGAGCAGCGCGTCACAGAGGACGTTCGACTTCGAACCCGGCGCACCCTCGCCGATCTCGATGAGACCGCGGTACGACGTACGACCGCCGCCACGCGCCACCGACTTCGAGACGATGTTCGACGAGGTGTTCGGGGCCATGTGGACCATCTTGGCGCCAGCGTCCTGGTGCTGGCCCTCGCCCGCGAAAGCGATCGAGAGCGTCTCACCCTTGGCGTGCTCGCCCATGAGGTAGACGGCCGGGTACTTCATCGTCACCTTGGAGCCGATGTTGCCGTCGATCCACTCCATGGTGGCGCCCTCGTAGGCGACGGCGCGCTTGGTGACCAGGTTGTAGACGTTGTTCGACCAGTTCTGGATGGTCGTGTAGCGGCAGCGGGCGTTCTTCTTGACGATGATCTCGACGACGGCGCTGTGCAGAGAGTCGCTCTTGTAGATCGGGGCCGTACAACCCTCGACGTAGTGCACATAGGCACCCTCGTCGACGATGATCAGGGTCCGCTCGAACTGGCCCATGTTCTCCGTGTTGATACGGAAGTAGGCCTGGAGCGGGATCTCGACGTGCACGCCCTTCGGCACGTAGATGAACGACCCACCGGACCACACGGCGGTGTTCAGCGCCGCGAACTTGTTGTCACCGGCGGGGATGACGGTCCCGAAGTACTCCTTGAAGAGCTCCGGGTGCTCCTTCAGCGCGGTGTCGGTGTCGAGGAAGATGACACCCTGCTCCTCCAGGTCCTCACGGATCTGGTGGTAGACGACCTCCGACTCGTACTGGGCGGCGACACCGGCGACGAGGCGCTGCTTCTCCGCCTCCGGGATGCCCAGCTTGTCGTAGGTGTTCTTGATGTCCTCGGGCAGGTCCTCCCAGGACTCCGCCTGCTTCTCCGTGGAGCGTACGAAGTACTTGATGTTGTCGAAGTCGATGCCCGACAGGTCCGAGCCCCAGTTCGGCATGGGCTTCTTCTCGAAGAGCTTCAGACCCTTGAGACGCAGCTTCGTCATCCACTCCGGCTCGGACTTCTTGCCGGAGATGTCGAGGACGACCTCCTCGTTCAGACCGCGCTTCGCAGCGGCACCGGCCTCGTCGGAGTCCGCCCAGCCGTATTCGTACTTACCCAGACCCTCGAGTTCGGGGTGGGCAGTCTCCTCGATGGGGAGAGTCATGCGGGGTTCCTCCCGGCCGTGCTTGCAGATGCGTTGGTGGCTGTCTTTGAAACTCTGGGGATGAACGTCGTGCAGACGCCGTCGCCGTGGGCGATGGTGGCCAGCCGCTGGACGTGCGTACCGAGCAGTTCGGCGAAGAGCTCGGTCTCGGCCTCGCAGAGCTGCGGGAACTGCTCGGCCACATGGGCCACCGGGCAGTGGTGCTGGCAGAGCTGCTCACCCTGGTGGGGGTGGGGAGCGCTGCGCGCCGTTGCAGCGTACCCGTCAGCACTCAAGGCCTTGGCCAGGGCTTCGGTCTTCTGTTCGGAGCCGGCCGCCTCGACGGCCTTGCGGTAAGCGCCCGCCTGGGCGGCGACCCGGGCGCGAGCGAAGGCGGCGACCGCCTGCGCGCCGCCCTCCCGGTCAGCGATCCAGCGGAGCGCGTCCGCGGCGAGCTTGTCGTACGACTGGTCGAAGGCGTCACGGCCGCAGTCCGTCAGGGCGAACACCTTGGCCGGGCGCCCGCGCGTGCGCGCGCCGTAGACACGCTGCTCACGGGGCTCTACGACATCGTCGGCGACCAGGGCGTCGAGGTGGCGGCGGACGGCGGCCTGGGTCAGGCCGAGGCGTCCGGCGAGGTCGGCCACGGTGGACGGACCGTGGTCCAGGATCGACCGCGCGACCCGGTTGCGCGTCGATCGATCCGAGCGCAACCCAGCCGCGAGTTCCTCCTGCGGAGCCTCGCCAACGTTTTTCACAACGCCATTGTTGCGTAATTCATCAGGGGCGAGCAAGCCGCGCCAGGGGCACCGGACGGTGCCTTACGTCACTTAGGTAAAGCTAACCTGACCTGCGCAAATGATCTTTGATCGATCAGGTGGGAGGGCGCGGGGCCACAGGGGCGCCGCCCCCGGGGATGGGAACGGGTAAGGGCGGCGGGGGCGAAATCCGCACCGCCCCCGGAGGAGGAGATCTACCGACCCGCCCACCTCGGCACCCATCCGCGTACCTAGACTCAGGCCCATGCGAAGCGACCCCGTGGTCCAGGTCCGGGCCCTGTTGAAGAGGTACGGCGACAAGACCGCGGTGGACGGCCTCGACCTGACGGCCGGGGCGGGCGTCACCGCCGTACTCGGCCCGAACGGCGCGGGCAAGACCACCACCATCGAGACCTGCGAGGGCTACCGGAAGCCCGACGACGGCACGGTCCGCGTCCTCGGCCTCGACCCGGTCCGCGAGGCCGCCGCCCTGCGCCCCCGCATCGGCGTCATGCTCCAGTCCGGCGGCGTCCACTCCGGCGCCCGTGCCGACGAGATGCTCCGCCATGTGGCCAAGCTCCACGCCCACCCCCTCGACGTCGACGCCCTCATCGAACGCCTGGGCCTCGGCAGCTGCGGCCGTACCACGTACCGGCGGCTCTCCGGCGGCCAGCAGCAGCGGCTCGCCCTCGCGATGGCCGTGGTCGGCCGCCCCGAGCTGGTCTTCCTCGACGAGCCCACCGCCGGCCTCGACCCACAGGCCCGCCGCGCCACGTGGGACCTCGTACGGGACCTGCGCGCCGACGGCGTCTCGGTCATCCTCACCACGCACTACATGGACGAGGCCGAGCAGCTCGCGGACGACGTCGCGATCATCGACGCCGGCCGGGTCATAGCCCAGGGCACCCCCGAGGAGCTGTGCCGCGGCGGTGCCGAGAACACCCTCCGCTTCACCGGCCGCCCCGCCCTCGACGTCAGCTCCCTGCTGAAGGCCCTCCCCGCGGACTCCACCGCCGCCGAACTCACCCCCGGCGTCTACCGGGTGAGCGGCAAGATCAACCCCCAACTCCTCGCGACGGTCACCTCCTGGTGCGCCCAGCACGGAGTGATGCCGGACAGGATCTCGGTGGAACGGCACACCCTCGAAGACGTTTTTCTTGAGTTGACGGGCAAGGAGCTGCGCTCATGATTCCGGCCAGAACCACACTCTGCCGAGGGTCCGGGGGTCGCCCCCCGGAAAGACACAGCCTTGAGCTGACAGGCAAGGAGCTGCGCTCATGAGCATCGGTACGAGCGCTGGTACGTACGCGCCCAAGCCCGGCGCCGCCCCCCTCCCCCGCATGATCGCGGCGCAGGCGGTGCTGGAGACGAAGATGCTGCTGCGCAACGGCGAGCAGTTGCTGTTGACGGTCGTGATCCCGACGCTCCTGCTGGTGCTGTTCGGTTCCGTGGACATCGTCGACACGGGTGAGGGCAAGGCCGTCGACTTCCTCGCACCCGGCATCCTCGCGCTCGCCGTGATGTCGACGGCGTTCACCGGCCAGGCCATCGCCACCGGCTTCGAGCGCCGCTACGGCGTGCTCAAGCGGCTGGCGGTCTCGCCGCTCCCCCGCTGGGGCCTGATGACCGCCAAGACCCTGTCCGTGCTGGTCACCGAGGTCCTCCAGGTCGTCCTGCTCACGGTGATCGCCTTCGCGATGGGCTGGTCGCCACACGGCAACCCGTTGGCCGTACTTCTCCTCCTGGTCCTCGGTACGGCGGCCTTCTCCGGCCTCGGTCTGCTGATGGCGGGCACGCTGAAGGCGGAGGCGACGCTGGCCGCCGCGAACCTGGTCTTCCTGCTGCTGCTCGTGGGCGGCGGGGTCGTGGTCCCGCTGGACAAGTTCCCCGACGCGGCGCAGAGCGTGCTCGGGCTGCTGCCGATCGCCGCGCTGTCGGACGGCCTGCGGGACGTGCTCCAGCACGGGGCGGGAGTGCCATGGGGCGACCTCGGCATACTGGCTGTCTGGGCGGTGCTCGGCCTCGGTGCCGCGGCGCGCTTCTTCCGCTGGGAGTGACCGCACGGGCGTCCGGGGTGTCGGGGTGTCAGCGCAGGCCACGGGCAGGACACAGACCCGGCCCGACCCCTCGTGAACGCGTGCACAAGCAGCCGCCTACCATGGTGCGCGTGCCGAAAGTGACCCGCGACGACGTCGTCTCCGCTGCGCGCAACCCGCTCGCCCACATCGCCGAACGCTGGACCCCGGACCCCAAAACGATCCGGCGGGCGGCCCTCGCCGCGCTCGTCATGGCGGTGGTCATCGTGGTCACCGGCGGTGCCGTACGGCTCACCGGGTCGGGCCTCGGCTGCCCGACCTGGCCCAAGTGCACCGACGACTCGCTGACCGCCACCCGTGAGATGGGCATCCACGGCGTCATCGAGTTCGGCAACCGCATGCTGACGTACGTGCTGTGCGCGGCGGTCGGCTGGGCGATCATCGCCGCGCGCTCGGCGAAGCCGTACCGGCGCAGCCTCACCAAGCTGGGCTGGGCGCAGTTCTGGGTGGTCATGGGCAACGCGGTGCTCGGCGGCATCGTCGTGCTGGTCGGCCTCAACCCGTACACGGTGGCCGCGCACTTCCTGCTCTCCACCGCGCTGATCGCTGTCGCCACGGTGATGTGGCAGCGGACCCGGGAGAGTGACACCGCGCCGCGTCCGCTGGTCGGCAAGGCGGTGCAGCAGCTGGTGTGGTTCCTGGTGGCAGCGACGGTCCTGCTGATCGCGGTCGGCACGGTCGTCACCGGCGCCGGTCCGCACGCCGGTGACTCCAGCGAGGTCGAGCGCATCCCCCTGAACTGGGAGAACGTCACCAAGCTGCACGCCGTCCTGGCCTGGATCGTGGTGACGCTCACCTTCGCGCTGTGGTTCGTCCTCAAGGCGGTCGACGCCCCCCGGGGCCCGCTGCTCCGCACCCGTGAACTGTTCCTGATCCTCCTCGCCCAGGGCGCCCTGGGTTACATCCAGTACTTCACCGACCTCCCCGAGGTCCTGGTCGGTGCCCATATGTTCGGCTCCTGCCTGGTGTGGATCGCGACGCTCCGGGTGCTGCTGTCCCTGCGGGAGCGGCCGGCGGTCGAGGCGGACGTGCCGGGCCCGAGCCCGACGGTCGACGCCGCGTCGCCGGTGGGCACCAGCGCCTGAGACGGCGGTCGAGCGCCTGGGACCGGCGGTCGCGCACCTCAGCCCGGCGGTCAGCCGTACGTCCGTACGAGTTCATCGATCGCCGGGCCCAGGTACGCCCTGGTCAGCTCGGACCGGTGGGGAACCTCCACCGGGGCTCCGCCGTACCGTCGGCGTCCGATGTCCTCGACCACCTCGACGGGCGCGTCCAGGGTGGGCAGCAGGTCCAGGGCCTCGCGCTTGGTGATCAGGCGGCCGTCGCGGAGGGTGGCGGTGGCTCGGGCGAAGGTGAGCAGACCGAGGTCGACCCAGACGTCCTGGTCCCAGAGGTGAACCTTGTCGACCGCCGGGCGCCAGAACTCCTTCTGGTCGCGTACGACGAAGACGTCCAGCTCGATGTCCGACACCGGCGGCAGCAGCCCCTTGGGCGGCTCACCGTGCAGCACCAGGCCGAACGTGTGCAGCTCCCGCCGGGTGACCGGGGTGACCGTCCGCCTGAACAGATGCCCGTGCGCCCAGGTGAGGTGCCGCCGCTGGGCACCGGCCGCCGTGTCGGGCGTCAGATACGTGCAGTGGAGTCGCCCGGCGAGCGGCTCACGACTCAGCCGCGCGTGCAGCCGGGCCAGCCGCCAGACCGTCGCGGCCGTGATCGGACCGTCCAGGACGGCGATCAGGTCCAGGTCGCTCCGGCCTTCCTGGTAGTCACCGCCGCCGAGGGAGCCGTGGGCCCAGACGGCGAGCGGGGTCACCTCCTGGAGTCCGTCGAGGAAGCGGTCGATCAGGGCGCTGGTGTCCACGGCGGTGTGCGGTAACGACACGGCCCCGTTGCTGAGTGTCATGTGCCCAGTCTGTACAACCACCCCGGCCCGCACACCCCGTTGCTCCAACCCGTACGCCCCTTCACTCCACCCGTGCACCCGCCTTCACTCCAACCCGTACACCCGTCGCGCGTTCCCCGCCGCGATCAGCCCCGCCACGCGTTGCGCGTCGACCAGGGACCAGGCGCCCTCGGCCACCCACGTCCCCAGCACCCGTGCCAGCGCCTCGCGGAACAGCCGGGCCCCGACCACGTGCAGCTCGGGCAGGCCGTGGGCGCCGCTGGAGAAGAGGAGCTTGCCGAAGGGGGCGAGTTCGAGGACCTCGGCGAGTACGGCGGTGGCCCGGGCGCCGGTGCGGACCAGCTCGGCGCCGAGGTCGGCGTACACATGCGGGAAGACCCCGGCGAGGTGGGCCGCGTGCCGGTGGTACGGGTAGCCGTGCAGCAGGACCAGATCGGTGCCGAGGCCGGCCGTGGCGCGGGCGAAGTCGGTGAGCAGGACGGGGTCCGTGCGGTCGATGCGCAGGCCGAGCTCACCGAGACCGGCGTGGAGCTGGAGGGGGCGGCCGGAGGCGACGGCGATCCACAGCAGGTGCCGCAGGAGGACCGGGTCGGTGAGGCTGCCGCCGACGGGACGGCTCGCGAGCCAGCGCCCGGCGGCGCCCCTTACCTCCCCCGGGCCCGGCGGTTCGGGTGCCAGCGCCAGCCCGTGCCGTACACCCGCCACGGACGCGAAGGCGACGGCGTTCGCGGCGGCGGCATGCACCGACTCGGCGAGGTTGGCGAGGAACGACTCGACGGTGCCGGAGGTGTCGGCCACCTGTTCGGCGAGGAGTTCGAGACGGACGATCTCATGGGCCACGGCGTCTCCCGTGGAGGCCATCTCGTGCGGGCCGGTGAGATCGCCGGGCAGGCCGGTGTCGACCAGGTAGATGGTGATACCGCTGCCCCTGAGCAGTCTGCGGCCCGCCTCCAGAACGCCCAGTTCACGGCGCCGGGCCAGATAACGGGCCGGTGGGCAGTGGGGTTCCAGGCCGAGCAGGGGCGGGCACCAGCGGCGTACCGCGAAACCCGTCTGGGTGTCGAAGAACGTGGTGCCGGGTGCGGGCGGGCCCTCACTGCGGGCGAGGTGGGCCTCGAAGGTGCCGAGGCCCAGTTCCGTTCTCAGTACGCCGTGGCAGTACTGGTCCACGAGCGACGGCGTTTCGATCATCCGGACTCCCTCGTGGGGCGACTACGTCGGCTACGGGGTTTAACGGATGAGGCAGGCTCAGGTGTTGCTGTTGCTGGGACCGCCGACCTGGATTCCGGCCATCCGTGTCCACTCGTACGGGCCGGTCTTCACCTTGGCCGCGAACTCGCCGTCGAAGTCCTCGTGGACCGTGACGCCGGCCTTCTGTACTGCTGCCTCGGCGATCGCGTACGAGGGTGCCACCAGGTCGCCCCATCCGCCGTCCTCGCCGACCAGCACGATCCTCGCTCCGCGCCGGCCGATGTAGGCGACCTGGGCCTCGGCGCCGCCGTGGGCCTTGGCGAAGGTGCCGATCTGCTTCGCGAGTCTGGCCGCCTTGCGGTCGGCCTTCGCGGCCGCCTTGGGGTCCTTGGCCTCGTCAACCTGCTTGGTGTCTGCCATGGCTGGATGCTACCGACGGGTAAGGCGTGTGGCGACAGGTGGGGTGGGTGGGGTTGACCACTCACCGTTCCGCGTGGGCGAGTGCGGGTTCGTCGCGGTCGCCCGCGCCCACGCGGCGGAGCCGCGAATCGACACGGCCCCGCGCCCCTTCGGGGCGCGCTGCGGTCACCGCAGGAACGGGTCCACCGCCACCGCCACGAACAGCAGTGACACGTAGGTGATCGACCAGTGGAACAGACGCATCTCCTTCAGCTTCGCGCCTGTCACACCACCCTTCGCGCGGTTCTGCAGCGCGTGCGCCTCCCACAGCCACCAGCCGCCCGTCACCAGGGCCACCGTCGTGTAGAACCAGCCCGTGTAGCCGAGGGGGGTCAGCAACAGGGAGACGGCCACCATGACCCAGCTGTAGACGACGATCTGGCGGGCCACGACCCTGTTGGAGGCGATCACCGGGAGCATCGGGACGCCTACCCGGGCGTAGTCGTCCTTCACCTTCATGGAGAGGGGCCAGTAGTGCGGCGGGGTCCAGAAGAAGATGACCAGGAAGAGAACGACGGCGGCCCAGGACATCGAGTCGGTCACGGCGGACCAGCCGATGAGGACCGGCATGCAGCCGGCGATGCCACCCCAGACGATGTTCTGGGACGTACGTCTCTTGAGGATCATCGTGTAGACGACGACGTAGAAGAGGAGCGCTCCGAGCGACAGCCAGGCGGACAGCCAGTTGACGAGAACACCGAACCAGAGGGTGGACACGACGGCGAGGGTGAGGCCGAAGACCAGGCCCTCACGTGGCGTGACCATGCCCGTGACGAGGGGGCGCTGCGACGTGCGCTGCATGAGGGCGTCGATGTCGCGGTCGATGTACATGTTGAGCGCGTTGGCGCCGCCCGCGGAGAGATAGCCGCCGACGCAGGTGGCGAGCACCAGCCAGAGGTCGGGGACGCCTTGTTCGGCGAGGAACATCACCGGCACGGTGGTGATCAGCAGAAGCTCGATGATCCGCGGCTTCGTCAGCGCCACGAACGCCTTGACGCGGGCCCCGAACGGCCGCTGGCCCCGGCTGCTGCTCGTGCTGCTTGCCCCGAGCACTCCCGGTGGACGGGATTCGACGGCCGTCACGCACACCCCTGACAGAGACTCCCAGCGAGCCCTCCGGTTGTGAACTGCCCGTGACGGCTCGCGCGTACCACGCCACTGTAGACGTTGCCCAGAGCCAGCCTTTCAAGGGGGTCGGGTCGTGTTGGGAGGCACCGTCGAAGGAGCCGGACGCCCTTCGGTTGAGCAGTCGGATGAGCGGCTGCGTATTCAGATGTCGAACGGCCGAAGCCCCTGGTCTCACCATGCGGAACAGCCGGTCGGGAAGCGGATCCGGGACGGTCCCGGCAGTCTGGAATGACTCGAAAAATCGCGCGTTGTTACGGGGGTAGGCTCGACTGCGGCCGGCGCCCTGAAGAACGCCGGCACTAGACCTGTGGAGAGGAGCCCTGACCCAGGGTGAGCACCAAGCCGACCACTACAGACCTCGCGTGGACCGAGTTGGACCAGCGGGCCGTCGACACCGCCCGCATCCTGGCCGCCGACGCCGTACAGAAGGTCGGCAACGGCCATCCGGGTACGGCGATGAGCCTCGCGCCCGCCGCGTACACCCTCTTCCAGAAGGTGATGCGCCACGACCCCGCCGACCCCGACTGGACCGGCCGTGACCGCTTCGTGCTGTCCGCGGGCCACTCCTCCCTGACCCTCTACATCCAGCTGTACCTGGGCGGCTTCGGCCTGGAGCTTCAGGACCTGGAGTCCTTCCGCACCTGGGGTTCGAAGACCCCGGGCCACCCGGAGTACGGACACACCAAGGGCGTCGAGACGACGACCGGTCCGCTCGGCCAGGGTGTCGCCAACGCCGTGGGCATGGCGATGGCCGCCCGTTACGAGCGCGGTCTGTTCGACCCGGAGACTCCGCAGGGCGAGTCCCCGTTCGACCACCACGTCTTCGTGATCGCCGGTGACGGCTGCCTCCAGGAGGGCATCTCCGCCGAGGCGTCGTCCCTCGCCGGTCACCAGAAGCTCGGCAACCTGGTCCTGCTGTGGGACGACAACCACATCTCGATCGAGGGCGACACCGAGACGGCCGTCTCCGAGGACGTCACCAAGCGGTACGAGGCGTACGGCTGGCATGTGCAGCGCGTCGAGCCCAAGGAGAACGGCGACCTCGACCCGGCCGCGCTGTACGAGGCGATCGAGGCCGCGAAGGCGGTCACGGACAAGCCGTCGTTCATCGCGATGCGCTCGATCATCGCCTGGCCCGCCCCGAACGCCCAGAACACCGAGGCCGCGCACGGCTCGGCACTCGGCGCGGACGAGGTCGCGGCCACCAAGCGGGTCCTCGGCTTCGACCCGGAGAAGAACTTCGAGGTCGGCGACGAGGTCATCCAGCACACGCGTGCCCTGGGCGAGCGTGGCCGTGAGGCCCGCGCGGCCTGGGAGAAGCAGCTCCAGGAGTGGCGCGACAACAACCCCGAGCGGGCCGCCGAGTTCGACCGGATCGCCGCGGGCGAGCTGCCCGAGGGCTGGGAGTCGCATCTGCCGGTGTTCGAGGCGGGCAAGGGTGTCGCCACGCGTGCCGCGTCCGGCAAGGTCCTGCAGGCGCTCGGCGCGGTGATCCCCGAGCTGTGGGGCGGCTCCGCCGACCTCGCCGGCTCGAACAACACCACGATCGACAAGACGTCGTCCTTCCTGCCGGCGGACAACCCGCTGCCGGAGGCGAACCCCTACGGCCGCACGATCCACTTCGGTATCCGCGAGCACTCCATGGCCGCGGAGATGAACGGCATCGCGCTGCACGGCAACACCCGTGTCTACGGCGGCACGTTCCTCGTGTTCTCCGACTACATGCGCAACGCCGTCCGTCTGTCGGCGCTGATGCACCTGCCGGTGACGTACGTGTGGACGCACGACTCCATCGGTCTCGGCGAGGACGGCCCGACGCACCAGCCGGTCGAGCACCTCGCCTCGCTGCGGGCGATCCCGGGTCTGAACATCGTCCGCCCCGCCGACGCCAACGAGACGGCGATCGCCTGGCGCGAGATCCTGGGGCGCTGGACCAAGGAGTTCGGCAAGGGCGCCCCCCACGGCCTCGCGCTCACCCGTCAGGGCGTGCCGACGTACGAGCCCAACGAGGGTGCGGCGAAGGGCGGTTACGTCCTCTTCGACGCCGAGGGTGGCGAGCCGCAGGTCATTCTGATCGCCACCGGGTCCGAGGTGCACATCGCGGTCGAGGCGCGCGAGCGGCTTCAGGCGCAGGGTGTGCCCACGCGGGTCGTGTCCATGCCGTCGGTGGAGTGGTTCGAGGAGCAGGACCAGGGGTACCGGGACAGCGTTCTGCCGCCGTCCGTCAAGGCGCGTGTCGCGGTCGAGGCCGGTATCGGGCTCACCTGGCACAAGTACGTGGGTGACGCCGGTCGCATCGTTTCGCTGGAGCACTTCGGCGCTTCGGCCGACGGCAAGGTCCTCTTCCAGGAGTACGGCTTCACTGCGGAGAACGTGGCCGCCGTCGCGCAGGAATCGATCGCGGCCACCCAGCGCTGACGCTCTATATACGACACGTAGGAGATGTAATTCCATGACAGACGCACTCAAGCGCCTCTCCGAGGAGGGCGTCGCGATCTGGCTGGACGACCTGTCGCGCAAGCGCATCACGTCCGGCAACCTCGCCGAGCTGATCGACCAGCAGCACGTCGTGGGCGTCACCACCAACCCGTCGATCTTCCAGAAGGCGATCAGCAGCGGTGACGGTTACGAGCAGCAGCTCGCCGACCTCGCCGCCCGCAAGGTCACCGTCGAAGAGGCGATCCGCATGATCACGACGGCGGACGTCCGCGACGCCGCCGACATCCTGCGCCCGGTGTTCGACGCGACCGGCGGCCAGGACGGCCGGGTCTCCATCGAGGTCGACCCGCGCCTGGCGCACAACACGGCGGCGACGGTCGCCGAGGCCAAGCAGCTGGCCTGGCTGGTGGACCGCCCGAACACCCTGATCAAGATCCCGGCGACGAAGGCGGGCCTGCCCGCGATCACCGAGGTCATCGGCCTCGGCATCAGCGTCAACGTCACGCTGATCTTCTCGCTGGAGCGCTACCGCGCGGTCATGGACGCCTACCTGGCCGGTCTGGAGAAGGCCAAGGAGCGCGGCCTGGACCTCTCCAAGATCCACTCGGTGGCGTCCTTCTTCGTGTCCCGCGTGGACACCGAGATCGACAAGCGCATCGACGCCCTCGGCACCGACGAGGCCAAGGCCGCCCGCGGCAAGGCCGGTGTCGCCAACGCCCGCCTCGCCTACCAGGCGTACGAGGAGGTGTTCGGCACCGAGCGCTGGAGCGCCCTGGAGAGCGCGGGCGCCAACAAGCAGCGTCCGCTGTGGGCCTCGACCGGCGTCAAGGACAAGGCCTACAAGAGCACGCTGTACGTCGACGAGCTGGTCGCGCCCAACACCGTGAACACCATGCCGGAGGCCACGCTGGAGGCCACCGCGGAGAGCGGCGAGATCCGCGGCGACGCGATCGCCGGGACGTACGAGCAGTCGCGTGCCGAACTCGACGCGGTCGAGAAGCTCGGGATCTCGTACGACGACGTGGTCCAGCTGCTGGAGGACGAGGGCGTCGAGAAGTTCGAGGCGTCCTGGAACGACCTGCTCAAGTCGACCGAGGCGGAGCTTGAGCGCCTCGCACCCTCGGAGGGCTGATCCACCTTGTCGAGCAGCAATCCGCTGCGTGACGCCGCGGACCGACGGCTCCCGCGTATCGCGGGGCCGTCGGGCCTGGTGATCTTCGGCGTCACAGGCGACTTGTCACGTAAGAAGCTGATGCCTGCCGTGTACGACCTCGCCAACCGCGGACTGCTGCCGCCGGGCTTCTCGCTCGTCGGCTTCGCCCGCCGCGAGTGGGCCAACGAGGACTTCGCGCAGGAGGTCCACGACGCGGTCAAGGAGCACGCCCGCACCCCCTTCCGCGAGGAGGTCTGGCAGCAGCTCATCCAGGGCATGCGCTTCGTGCAGGGCACGTTCGACGACGACCAGTCGTTCGAGCGGCTGCGCGACACCATCGAGGAACTGGACAAGGCGCAGGGCACCGGCGGCAACTTCGCCTTCTATCTCTCCGTTCCGCCGTCCGCCTTCCCGGTCGTCATCCAGCAGCTGAAGAAGCACGGGCTGGCCGATCAGACGGGCGGCTCCTGGCGGCGCGCGGTCATCGAGAAGCCGTTCGGCCACAACCTGGAGTCGGCCGAGGAGCTCAACGCGATCGTCCACGAGGTCTTCGCCCCGGACCAGGTCTTCCGCATCGACCACTACCTGGGCAAGGAGACCGTCCAGAACATCCTGGCGCTCCGCTTCGCCAACACGATGTTCGAGCCGATCTGGAACCGGTCCTTCGTCGACCATGTACAGATCACCATGGCCGAGGACATCGGCATCGGCGGCCGGGCGGGCTACTACGACGGTATCGGCGCCGCCCGTGACGTCATCCAGAACCACCTGCTCCAGCTGATGGCGCTGACCGCCATGGAGGAGCCCGCCTCCTTCGACGCGGACGCGCTCGCCGCCGAGAAGACCAAGGTGCTCGGCGCGGTGCGACTGCCGAAGGACCTGGGCCGGGACACCGTGTTCGCGCAGTACGCGGCCGGCTGGCAGGGCGGCGAGAAGGTCATCGGCTACCTCGAAGAGGACGGCATCGACCGCAAGTCGAAGACCGACACCTACGCGGCGATCAAGGTGGAGATCGACAACCGCCGCTGGGCGGGCGTTCCCTTCTATCTGCGGACGGGCAAGCGCCTCGGCCGCCGGGTGACGGAGATCGCGGTCGTCTTCCAGCGCGCCCCGCACTCCCCCTTCGACTCCACCGCCACCGAGGAACTGGGCCAGAACGCGATCGTCATCCGCGTCCAGCCGGACGAGGGCGTCACGGTCCGCTTCGGCTCGAAGGTCCCCGGCACGTCGATGGAGATCCGGGACGTGTCCATGGACTTCGCCTACGGCGAGTCCTTCACGGAGTCCTCGCCCGAGGCGTACGAGCGTCTGATCCTCGACGTCCTGCTCGGCGACTCGAACCTCTTCCCGCGCACCGAGGAGGTCGAGCTGTCCTGGAAGATCCTCGACCCGATCGAGGAGTACTGGGACAAGCACGGCAGGCCCGCGCAGTACCAGGCGGGCACCTGGGGTCCCGTCGAGGCGGACCAGATGCTCGAACGAGACGGACGGAGCTGGCGCCGGCCATGAAGATAGACCTCACGGACACCACGGCCAGCAAGATCAACAAGGCGCTCGTCAGGGGGCGCCGGGCGATCGGCACCCCGGCCGTCGGCATGGTGCTGACGCTGGTCATCGTGACGGACGAGGAGAACGCGTACGACGCGCTCAAGGCCGCGAACGACGCCTCCCGCGAGCACCCCTCGCGCACGCTCATGGTCATCAAGCGCGTCTCCCGCGGGCCCCGCGACCGTACGAAGTCCCATCTCGACGCCGAGGTGCGGGTGGGCGCGGACGCGGGCACCGGCGAGACGGTCGTCCTGCGGCTGTACGGCGAGGTCGCCGACCACGCCCAGTCGGTGGTCCTGCCGCTGCTGCTGCCGGACGCGCCGGTCGTGGTGTGGTGGCCGGTCAACGCGCCCCTCGACCCGGCCCGCGACCCGCTGGGCGCCCTCGCCCAGCGCCGGGTCACCGACAGCTACGCCGCCGAGAAGCCCATCGACGAGCTGCGGGCCCGCGCGGACAACTACGAGCCCGGCGACACCGATCTGGCCTGGACCCGGATCACCCCCTGGCGCTCCATGCTGGCCGCCGCGCTCGACCAGGTGGAGTGCGAGGTCATCTCCGCGGAGGTGCACGGCGAGGAGTTCAACCCGAGCGTCGAGCTGCTCGCCATGTGGCTGGCGGACCGGCTCCATGTGCATGTACGGCGCGGGGTGGCGACCGGGCCCGGCCTCAACGAGGTGCGGATGCTCACCAGCACCGGCCCCATCCGGCTGTACCGGCCCGCCGGGGGGCTCGCCCTGCTGACGCTGGAGGGCCAGCCGGACCGCGCGGTCGCGCTGAAGCGCCGCGAGACCTCCGAGCTGCTGACGGAGGAGCTGCGCCGGCTGGACCCCGACGACACGTATGCGTCCGCGCTGCGGTTCGGGGTGGATCGGCTGGGTGGTGCGTTGGGGAGTGCGAGCGGGAGTGGCAGCGGCAGTGCGCTGACGGCGGCTGTGGCTGAGGCTTCGGGTTCGGCTTCGGCTGGGGTTTCGGGGTCGGCGGCGGCTTCGGGGTCGGCGGCGGCCGGCGCTTCGGGGTCGG
>NZ_AEJC01000368.1 GCF_000317595.1 Streptomyces ipomoeae 91-03
CTTCACGGCTTCCCGCGCCCCTGTCGGCCCCGTGATCACTCCAGGAGGTTGGTGCAGGTGGGGTCGCCCAGGTCCCGGTAGGTCGCGATCTGCATCCTCAGCGAGTGGCTGCCGACGAGGGCGGCCTCGACGTCCGGGTGCATGCCGTATGTGGCGTTGCGGTTGTCCTCGTCCTCCTGTTCCACGACGGCGACCTCGTTGTTCCAGTCAGCCGCCTTCGTCCGGATGGCCGACCGCACCGCCGCATCGGTCGCCTTCCCGGCGGCGGCGTCCAGGTCCGACGCCATCCGCCGGTAGGAGTCGGCGAGCTCCCGGTACGTCCTCATGTCCTCCCGCTGAGCTTCGTACGTGGTCAGCGCCTGCTTGACCTCGGCGCACCCGGCGGGTACCTCGTTCCCGGTCACGGCCACGGCGACCACCGTGGCCGCTCCCACCGCCGCGGCACCGGCGCCCGCCGCGACCGCGGCCTTGGTCTGGGTGAGTTTCGCGAGGAGCCCAGCCGCCTTTTTCGTCTCCGCCGCGGCAGCCGCCGACTTGCCCACGCCGACGGCCGTCGTCCCGGTCGCCACAGCCGCCGACTGACCGGCCTGCACGGCGAGGAGCGACAGACCCGCCAACGCGGCGGCCACGGCTGCCCTGTCGCCCTCCAGCAGGTTGCGCGTGTGCTCGCCGGCATCGAGGAAGTACTGCCTGTCAGCGGCCGTTCCACCCGGCCCGGCGGCCTTCTTGCCCAGGGCGTACAGCAGAAGCGCCGTCTGCCGGCGCCCGGCCCGCAGTGCGAGCGGCGCGGCGGTCCGGACGAACCGTATGGCCGTCGCCCAGTGATCGGCGTCGTCGAGCCCACGGGCGACGGCCAGCAGCAGATACGGATCCGGGAGTTCCGGCGCGTTCGGGCCGTCGAGCAGGGCCAGAATGCCGTTGGCCGCGAGGCGCGGGTCCGTGCGCGCCCACTTCTGGGCGCGCACCGCGTCGACGGCGTCCTCCGTGATCCGGTACGCCCCCGACTCGTACGTCACCAGACGCCTGTCGCGGAGCTCCGGCGCCGCGTCGGCGGCTCCCGGGTACCCGGTGACCGCCGAGAACCACTCCGGGGCCAGTGGCGTACCGAACGTCGCCAGCGCCACCAGCACCTGTCGGGCGGGCTCGCTCAGGGCGATGGCCAGGGTCTCGGCCTGGTGCCGTGGGCTCAGCGCGCCGGGGGCGGTCTCGCGGGGCTCGTCGAAGGGTTCCTCGCCGGCCCTGGCGTGCCAGTCGTCGGAGGCCTTGATGAACTCCGCGTACTGGAGCAGCCGTTGAGGGCGGCCCTTGGTCTCCTGGTAGGCGTGGTCGAACTGGAGGTTCTTCAGGCCGATCGGGCCGAGCGGCAGCCCGAGTTCATTGCTGAGCAGCTTGACCGCGGCGGCGCGGCCGAGCGGCTGGACCTGGTGCGTCACGCCGGGGGCCGGCAGTGTCGGGCGTGGCGAGGTGATCAGGAAGACGCAGGTGGGGAAGGTTCTCAGCAGCCTGGTCAGATCCTCACGGCTCAGGTCGCAGTCGATGAGGGTGATGAGCGTCGAGGGGGCCTCGGCGACAGCGGCATGGAGGATCGTCTCGTCGACCTCCCGCAGGAGTTCTCTGCCGAAGAACGCCCGCGCCAAGCGGTCGTACACGCCTTGAAGGGTGTGGCCCTCACCGGTCGGAGGCATCAGGACGTGGCCCCGCGTCCCCCTCGCCGCCAGGCGCGCGTGCACGGCGTCGGTGATCGCCTTCTTGCCGACGTGCTCCTTGCCGTCCAGCTGGACGCTGTGCCCCGCGGTCAACTCCTCGACGACCGTGTCCACGAGCTCGTCCCGGCCGAACAGCGTGACCGGTGGGGAGCCGGCCAGCACGGGGGCCTCCATGAGCGGCAGCTCGCGCAGGCTCGGTATCTCCTCGTACCCGCTGTGGGTGAGGACGACATTGTGGTCGCCGGTGACGACGATCCCGGAGTTGGACCCGCCGATGGCCACGGCGCGCTCGCCGGTCGCGTGGACAGAGGTCCCGGTCGCGTGGGCAGCGGCACCGGCAGCGCCACCGGCGCCGGCACCGGCACCGGCACCGGCGCTGGTCTCCGTCCCGGGCGTCTCCGTCCCGGTCGTCTCTGTCGTCGTGTCGGTCTCTCGCACCATTTCCCCCCTGTCCAACAACGGCGGCGCAGTCAGGACGGTCACGGTGACCAGGGCGAGCAGGTCGGAAAACGTGCTGTTTCCGCGTACGAACGGAGAAGGAAACGCGCTTCCCGCCACGCCCGCCTCAAGAAGCTGCTGCCATGCCGAGACACAGACTGGGTATCGTCGGGCAGCTCCGGCAACGGAGGAAAGGCACGGATTAAAACACCAGCCCGCTCGCCGACGTACGGATGTACCCGCGCCGACAGACGTACGCCGACAGGTCGCGGAGCACCCGGCTCGGACGCCGCATGAGGGGACGCATGCTGCGCATCATCTTCACCGCCGAGGACCTGGCCCGAACGCGCGTGGCAACGGGCCCGGACCCCCTGTGGGAAATCACCAACAGCGTGCAGACCCTGCAACGACGGGACGGCAGAGCGGTGTTCGGCGTCTGGCGCCGGGCCGCCCGGAACCGGATCTCCGCCGACAGCCGAAAGCTGGCCCATCTGCTGCCGCCCCATGGCTACTCCCCCGACTTCCTGACCCCCTCGATCGGCGGCGGTCGGCTCGCCGCAGCGGTCGACGCCGTCCTGAGCACGCCCCGGCGTCGCCTCGACACCGACCTCGGCCGGCTGGCGGCCTCCCGTTCCGTGCCCTTATGGGTCGGCAGACTCGCCCAGGGCCACCTCTCGTCCCTGGACACGCTCGGCACGGCCCTGCACACCTACCAGGCGGAGGCGTTGACCCCGTACTGGCCCCGGATCCGGGCCCATGTCGAAGCCGACAGCGTCGTCCGGCGGCACACTCTCCGCACCCGTGGCGCGCACGGCCTCCTCGCCGGGTTCGGACCGCACATCCGCTGGCGGCCACCCGTACTCGAAGTCGACTATCCGGTGTCCCAGACCCTGTGTCTGGACGGCCGGGGCCTGACCCTGCAGCCCTCGTACTTCTGCTGGCCCACCCCGGTCTCCCTGCTCGACCCCGCCCTTCCGCCCGTCCTGGTCTACCCCGTCCTCCACGACGTCCGGCCCGGGCCCGAGCGGCGGCAGGACCCCTTGGTCGCGCTGAGCGCGCTGATGGGCCCCGTCCGTGCCGGCGTCCTCGTCTCCGCCCGCATCGGCCGTACGACCGGCGAGCTCGCCCGGCACCTCGCAGTCTCCAACCCCGCGGTCAGCCAGCACACATCGGTGTTACGGAACGCGGGCCTCCTCATCACCGTCCGGCAGGGCGGCCGGGCCCTGCACGTCACCACCGCCCAAGGGCGCGCCCTCATCGACAGCGCCGAGTACGGCAGCCTCTGACCGGCCACTTCTCCGTTCACTTTTCGGCCATGCGCACACAACCCTTCGTACGCCCCGCATGTCACACCCAGGAACAGGACGGGAAGACCGGAGGATGCCCATGCGTGCGAAGAAGCTGGCCCTGGCCGTGTGTGTCGGGGCGCTCGTGTCGGGCGGTCTGACCCTGCCGCTGGCCGGGACCGCGGTCGCCGCCTCCGCCCTCAAGGACGACTTCAACGGCGACGGATACCGCGATCTGGTGATCGGCACCCCCAAGGCCAACTCCGTGACCGTGACCTTCGGTTCCGCCTCCGGCGTCAGCCCGTCGCGAGCCGTCACCGTCACACAGAACACCTCCGGTGTGCCCGGGGTGAGCGAGGCCGAGGACGAGTTCGGCGAGAACGTGACCAGCGGTGATGTGAACGGCGACGGCTACGCGGACCTGATCGTCGGCGCGCCCGGGGAGCAGGTGACCGGAAAGCCCGGGGGAGGGTCGATCACCATCGTGTGGGGCGGCGCCAACGGCTTCCGTACCGGTGCCATGGTCCTCAACGCGCCCGGCGACGCCGACCGCCGCTTCGGCGAGGGCGCCTCCTTCGTCGACCTCGACGGCGACGCCCACGGCAACCTTGTCGTGGTCTCCGAGAACCGCTTCTGGTGGTACGCGGACGGGGTGCCGGACGGGCCCGCGTTCGGGCCGGAGTTCGACTTCCTGCCCGAGGGCGTACGGCTCGACGGCGTCCTCGGCGGCCACTTCTCCCACACCCAGGGCAGCGACTACGTCCTGCACGGCACGGACGCCACCGGCCATGGCTGGGCGGGATATCTGCGGGGCGGCCCCGGCGACATCGGGTACTACTTCGACACCCTCTTCACGAGCTACGAGGACGACGCCGTCGACGAGACGCAGGTCGCCACCGGCGATGTCGACAAGAACGGCTACACCGACCTCGTCCTCGGCGACCCCGAGTCCGGCAAGGGCGGCCACATCCTGGTCTGGGGCGGCAACGCGAACGGGCTGAACGCGAACGGCTGGGACCCGGGGGCGTACAACCAGTCGAGCCCCGGCATCCCCGGCACCGACGAACTCGGCGACGCCTTCGGCGCCTCGGTCGCGGTCGGTGACGTCACCGGCGACGGCTACGCGGACGTGGCGGTCGGCGCGCCCGGCGAGACGGTCGGCACGGTCGAGGAGGTCGGCACGGTCGTACTGATCAAGGGCGGCTACGACGTCCTCGGCAGCGGCACCGCCTGGCACCAGGGCACCCCGGGCGTCCCCGGCACCCCCGAGCCCGGTGACCGCTTCGGCTCCGCCGTCCGCCTCAAGGACATCAACAAGAACGGCCGCGCCGACCTCGCGATCGCCGCGAACGGCGAGGACATCTCGATCAACGGCTCCGCAGCGGGCGGCACGGCGGCCGACATGGGCGCGGTCTGGGTCCTGCGCGGCACCACCACCGGCCCGACCACGTCGTACGCCACCTCTTTCAACGCCACCGACTTCGGACTCGGCGGCACGGCCGTCCGGTTCGGCACACTCCTGCGCTGATCATCTCGCCCCTCACCCCCTCATCCCCCTCACCCCCCACAACTCTTCCTCACCTTTCTTCCTCCATGGACAAGTTGGAGCCCGTATGTCTTCCGTGTCCCGCTCCCGTTCTCGATCTCGTGGGCGCGCCCCTCGAAGGGTTTTGCCCGCCGCCGTACTCGTCGTCGCCTCCGGCCTCGCCGTCGCCGCGCTGACCGCGCCCTCGGCCCACGCCGTCGCGCCCGTGCGCGGTGACTTCAACGGCGACGGCTACGCGGACCTGGCCGTCGGCGTCCCCGCGGGCACCGCCGACGGCCGGGCGAAGGCCGGTTTCGTGCATGTGCTGTGGGGCTCGGCGAACGGGATCGGGGGCAGCGGCACGAAGATCAGCCAGGCCTCCACGGGTGTCCCGGGCACGGCCGAGGCCGGCGACCAGTTCGGGTTCGCGGTGCAGGCCGCCGACTTCAACGGCGACGGTCTCGCCGACCTCGCCGTCACCGCCCCCGGCGAGCAGCTGAGCTCGGACGCCCACGAGGGAGCCGCCTATGTGTTGTGGGGCTCGGCGAAGGGCCTGAAGTCGGGGCTCACCATCGCGAAGGGCGTCCAGGACCAGCAGCTCGGCCGTCTCCTCACCGTCGGGGACTACGACGGCGACGGCGACCAGGACGTCGTACTGACCGTGGCCGGCGAGGAGGGCGGGGCGAGCGTCCTGCGCCCCGGCCCGCTCACCACCGCCGCGCCCGTCACCCTCGTCGAGGGCTACGCCTTCGGTGCCGCCCGCGCCCTGACCAGCGCCGACTTCGACGGGGACGGCGCGGACGACCTCGCGGTCACCTTCCAGGGCATGGAGAGCTCCGGGACGCGCGTGCGCTCGCTGGCCTCCGGCACCTGGGAGACCCGCTGGTACACCTCCGACTGGGGCTCCGCCCTGGCCGCCGGGGACTTCGACGGCGACGACCACACCGACCTCGCGATCGGCGAGGTGCACCCCGACGTCGAGGCCGACGGCACGTACTGCGAGGACCGGGACGGCGGGGCGATCGCCACGGTGTACGGGGCGGCGGGCGGCACGCTCGGCGGCAAGGTCACTTGCACCAGCCAGTCCTCCCCGCACGTGGGCGGCACGGCCGAGGCCGAGGACAACTTCGGCGCCTCGCTCGCCGTCGTCGACCTCGACGGCAGCGGACCTGACTCCCTCCTCGCGGGCGCCAGTCACGAGGCCGTGGGTACGGTGACCAGGGCCGGCGCGTACTGGGAGCTGGAGGCGGGCCCCGACGGCGTCTTCACCGGCCCGTCCTTCAGCCAGAACTCCAGCGGGGTGCCGGGCACGGCCGAGAAGGGCGACCTCTTCGGCGCGGCACTGACAGCGGCCGACTACGACACGAAGGCCTACGACGACCATGTGATCGGCGCGCCCGGCGAGAACGCGCCCTCGGGTGCCCTCTGGTACCGGCCGTCGGCGGGCGACGGGCCGCGCCTGGCCGCCGTGGCGTTCACCCCGGCGAAGCTGGGGCTCTCGGGGGCGGTCGCGTACGGAGGGGTGCTGGGCAGGTGACCGGCAAGGGGCCCTTGAAGGGAAGAGGGCCCCGATGCCCCACTGGTTCCACTGTCCTCAGAAATTTCTCGAATTTCCGTACAACCCTCCCGCACCCCCATCGGTCTCCTGTTCGCCCACCTCCCCGTGAAACCCCGGCGAACTCCGGGTGAACGCGGGCGGGAACGGCGCCCCATTGACTGTGGTCGTCTGCCAGGCGTCCGCATTCCGCAGGAGATCCCGCATGCACAAGCACCTGCGACTCGCCCTCGCGACGGCCTCCGCCGCCGCGCTCACCGGCGGTCTGCTCACTTTCTCGGCCGTGACGGCGACGGCGGCCGACTCGGTCCACCGGCCCATGGCCGACTTCAACGGCGACGGCTTCGGCGACGTCGCGTACTCGGCCGGCAATGCCACCGTCGGCGGCAAGAAGGGCGCCGGCCAGATCGTCGCCCTGTACGGTTCGGCGAGCGGCGTGACGTCCACCAAGCGGACCACGATCAGCCAGAACACCACCGGCGTGCCCGGCAGCGCGGAGACCGACGACGGCTTCGGCTGGAACAGCGCGTACGGCGACTACAACGGCGACGGCTTCGACGACCTCGCCGTGTCCGCGCAGTGGGAGGACGTCGACGGCGACACCGACGGCGGCACGGTCCTCATCGCGTGGGGCTCGGCGAACGGCCTGTCCGGCGCGACGACGGTCAAGGACCCGGCCGTCTCCTCGCACGACCGCTGGGGCAGCTCCCTCGCCTCCGGCGACTTCGACGGCGACGGCACTCAGGACCTGGCGGTCGGCAACTCGTCGAACCGCGTGTACGTCTTCAAGGGCGGCATCACCAAGACCGGCACCTACGGCGGCCGGTACTCCTTCACCACCGCCATCCAGTCCGGCGGCGGGGCGGGCTCGCTCGTCCTCACCTCCGGCGACGTCAACGGCGACAAGAGGACCGACCTGGTCGTCGACGGCTACGAGACCGACAGCGACTACGGCTGGAACACCAACTTCTACGTGCCCGGCTCGGCCTCCGGCCTGGACGCGGGAAGCGCGCAGGAGCTGAAGCGCGGCATCATCACCGGCATCGGCGACATCAACGGCGACGGCTACGGCGACATCGTCACCGGCCAGGACTGGGACCCCTCGACCGACGGCAGCCCCTCCATCCCGGAGGCGTCGAAGGGCGGCAAGTTCCACATCGTCTACGGCTCCGCCACCGGCCCGGCCGATGTGGTCGCCGTGACCCAGAACTCCGGGAACGTACCCGGCTCCTCCGAGACCGGCGACTACTTCGGCAGCGAACTGTCCCTCGGCGACATCAACGGCGACGGCCGCGCGGACCTGGTGGTCGGGTCGCCCGGCGAGGACCTGAACGGCGTCTCCGACACGGGCGCGGTGACCGTCCTGTACGGCTCGGAGTCCGGCCTGAACGTCTCCTCCGGCTACCAGTACTTCGCCCAGTCCACGGCGGGCGTGCCCGGCTCGGACGAGAAGAACGACTACTTCGGCGGCGAGGTGAAGGTCACCGACGTCACCGGCGACGGCAAGGCGGATCTCACGGTCGGCGCGTTCGGCGAGAACAGCGGCAACGGCTCGGTGGTCTATCTGCCGTCCAGCGGCACGAAGATCACCACGACCGGCTCCCGTTCCATCGCCCCGTCCGCGGTCGGCGTCTCCACGGACGAGCACCCGCTCTTCGGCGCGAACGCGGCCAACTGATCAGCCCACGGGCGAGTCGGCGCGGCCGACTGGTCGGCACCACAGGCGAGTAGGGCCCGTACCCCGGTCACAGGGGTACGGGCCCTCGTGGACACCCGCCCTCCTGGGCCCACCTCCTCCCCCTCTCCGGAGTCACCCCCGTGCGCACCCGTGCCGCCCACGCGTCGGACGCGGCCACCCCGTACGACTTCAACGGCGACGGCTACGCGGACCTGGCGGTCGGCGCCCCGTACGAGTCGTCCGCCTCGGGCGCGGTGACCGTCCTGTACGGCTCGGCGCAGGGCCTGACGACGACGAACGCGCGCACCCTCACCCAGTCCACCTCCGGCGTCCCCGGCTCCTCCGAATCCGGCGACCACTTCGGCACCCGGGTCCTCCTGACCGACACGACGAAGGACGGCAGGGCGGACCTGACGATCGGCGGACCGGGCGAGGACACGAACGACGGCGCGGTCTGGTGGCTGAAGTCGGCGACCACGTCCGGCGCGAAGTCCTTCGGCCCGACGACGGTGGGCGTCTCGGCCTCCGGCTCTCCGGCCTTCGGCGCGATCCTGGGCGGCTGATACCGGCCGGTGGACCCCTCGGGGACCGACCACTGGGGGCTGCCCCGCAGACCGCCCGGGGGCTGCCCCGCAGCCAGGCCCCACCGGCCCCAAAAGTTCACCGAACACTCGTACAACCCTCCCGCCCCACCAGTGGTCTCCTGCTCGCACACCCTTTACGTACGGCAGTTGGGCCCGCGCCCCGCTCGGCGCGGGTCCTCCTCCCTCTGGAGCCCCGTTGCGCACACGTCCGTTCCTCCTGGCGGCCGGTCTGCTCGCGAGCACGCTCGCGCTGACGGCCCCCACCGCCCACGCGGCCAACCCCGCGGCCCCGTACGACTTCAACGGCGACGGCTACCGCGACCTGGCGATCGGCGCTCCCGGCGCCACGGTCGGCGACAAGGCGAAGGCCGGCGCCGTCTCCGTGGTCTACGGCAGCTCCACCGGGCCCAGCACGGCCAAGTACAAGCTGATCACCCAGAACACCACCGGCGTCCCGGACAGCGCCGAGACCGGTGACGCCTTCGGTACGGCGATCGCCTCCGCCGACCTGAACACGGACGGCTACGCGGACCTGGTCGTCGGCGTGCCGGGCGAGGACCGGAACGGCGACACGGACGACGGCATCGTCCAGGTCGTCTGGGGCGGCGCGTCGGGTCTGTCCGGCTCCCTCACCCTCGTCGGCGGCGGCTCCGACGTCGACCGCTACGGCCAGGCCCTCGCCATCGGCGACTTCGAGGGCGACGGCAAGAAGGACCTGGCGATCGGCGGCACCGGCCGCGCCAACCTCGGCATCCTCCAGGGCCCGTTCACCAAGTCGGGCGCCGACGGCGGCCTCCTGGTCGCGGCCATGGAGAACGCGCCGAAGCCGTACAGCCCGACGTACGGCGTCGAGTACCTGTCGGCCGGCGACATCAACGGCGAGGGCTACGACAGCCTCGTCATCCACGGCCGCAAGAAGGGCACCGACGACGCGCTCACGGCGGTGGCCGACACCCGCCTCCCGCTCGACTTCCTCAACTGGATGGAGTACGTCCCCGGCGGCTATGTCTCGGCCGTCGGCGACATCAACAAGGACGGCATCGCCGACATCCTCATCGGCAACCACCGCGAGCCCGCCGCCGACCCCTCCGGGGCGCTCGGCGGCAAGGTCACGATCGTGGAGGGCGCCCCCGAGAGCCAGTGGGTCAACGCCCGCGGCACCATCACGTACACCCAGGACACGAAGGGCGTCCCCGGCACCGCCGAGGCCGGCGACGGCTTCGGCGGCGGCGTCTCCATCGGCGACTTCAACGGCGACGGCTACGGGGACCTGGCGATCGGCGCGACGTACGAGTCCTTCGGTGACGCCGACGACACCGGCACGGTGACGATCCTCAACGGCAAGTACGCGTACATGGAGACCACCGGCGCGGTCACCCTCTCCCAGTCCACGTCGGGCATCCCCGGCACCGCCGAGGACAACGACCGCTTCGGCGCCCGTGTCCTCCTGTCCGACCTCACGAAGGACGGCAAGGCCGACCTCACCGTCGCGGGACCGAACGAGAACGGCGGCGACGGCGCGATCTGGTGGCTGAAGAACGCCGCGCCGTCCGGCTCCAAGTCCTTCGGCCCGGCGAAGTTCGGCGTCTCGACCGCCGGCTCCCCGCTCTTCGGCACGGCCCTGCGCGGCTGAGCCCCCTGTTCACATAGAGGAGATACCCATTGCGCACGCGCACGGCAACGGCCCTCGCCGCCATCCTGGCCGCGGGGATCACACCGTTGACCCTCACCACCCCGGCCTCGGCCGCGCCCGCCAAGTACGCGGACGACTTCAACGGCGACGGTTACCGGGACTACGCGGCCTTCGCCTACGGCCCCACGGACGGCCCTGACTTCGCCAGCAAGGGCGGCGGCGTCTTCGTCACCTTCGGCACGGCGAACGGCCCCGGCACGAAGACGCAGTTCATCGACCAGTCCAGCCCCGGTGTCCCCGGCGAGGACGAGAAGGACGACTTCTTCGGCGAGGTCCGCACGGCGGCCGACTTCAACAAGGACGGCTACGGCGACCTGGCCGTCTCCGCCAACGGCGAGGACGTCGGCAGCGCCAAGAACAACGGCACGGTCACGATCCTCTGGGGCTCGGCGAAGGGCCTGTCCGGCGGCACGACCGTCCCGAACAAGGGACCGAAGGGCGCCTCCGGCAAGGCCGTCGACTTCGCCACCGGCGACTTCAACGGCGACGGCAAGCCGGACCTGGCCCTGGTCCGCGACAGCAAGACGTACGTCTACCGGGGCGCGATCACCAAATCGGGCGTCAAGGGCTCGGTGACGGTCCTGGACAAGGACGGCTCGTCCTTCTACTCCACCGCCGTGATCTCCGGCAAGGTGAACAAGGACGGCAAGACCGACCTGGTCGTCATCGGCGACGTCGTGTACCCGGAGTACATCGCCTCGGACGCCTGGTTCATCTCCGGCGGCAAGGCCAAGCTGTACCCCGGCAAGACCCTGCGCATCGAGTCCGTCAAGGGCAACGGCGGCCAGGCCGAACGGGGCGGCGACGGCCTGATCGCCGACTTCAACAAGGACGGCTACGGCGACATCGCCATCGGCACACCCCTCTACGACCGCTACAAGGGCCGAGTGACGCTCTGGTACGGCGCGTCCTCGGGCCCCTCCAAGTCGGCCCGCTTCACCCAGGCCACGAAGGGCATCAAGGACACCCCCGAGGTGGACGACTCCTTCGGCGCGTCCCTCTCCGCCGGCGACGTGAACGGCGACGGCTACCGGGATCTGGCGATCGGCGTCTACGGCGAGACCCTGAGCGGCAAGTCGTACGCGGGCGCCGTCCACATCCTCAAGGGCACCAAGTCCGGCCTCACGGCCACGGGTTCCCAGTGGTTCGCCCGCGACACGGCCGGCGTCCCCGGCGCGCTGACCTCCGACGACGCCTTCGGCGGCACGGTGCGGCTCCGCGACACCAACCGCGACGGCAAGGCCGACCTGTACATCACCGCGAACTACGGCTCGGTCCTGCTGCGGGGTTCGTCGAAGGGCATCACGACGACGGGCGCCCAGTCGGTGAACGGCGAGATCATCGCCGGGATGCTTCAGCAGTAGCGCGCTTCAGCGGTGACGCAGGGAGCGTATGAGGGCGGCGAGCCCGGCGGGGGTTGTGCGAACGACCGCGCCGGGCTCGTCGCTTTCGCGGAGGAGGGTACGGCCTGGTTGGGGGGCGGCGACTTCCAGGCAGTTGGCGGCGTCACCGCCGCTGGAGAACGAAGACTTCTGCCACGCCATGCCGTGCGCCATGCCCTGCCCTCTCGCCTGTGGTGTCACAGATCCTGTAGGTGAGACAGTCCGGCCACTCCTTCCGCCCGGGCACGCAGGACCCGGACCCGACGCCCCCACCATGGTGCCCCTCACCGACACCTCCCCCTCCGGCCGAGGCCTCCACCCGGTCAACGCCTACGCGGACGACTGGGGTTGGTCCACGGTGAACGGGACGCACGGGAAGTACGTCTGGTGTGAACTGGGTACGGAGTCGAAGCCCGACTGATGACGAAGGCACGGGGGTGGGGATGACGGGCGTACGGGGCGTACTCCGAATCCTGGGCGGCGCGGCACTGGCGGTGGCCCTCAGCGTGACGGCGAACCAGGTCCTCTCCGAGGGAAACCTCAGCTGGACGTGGATGTACGTCTCGTACGCGGTGGCGGTGGCCAGCCTCCTCTACGCGGAGTTCGGCACGGCCCCACCCGCCACCGACCCCACCCCCAGGGGCCGCCGCAGGACCTACCTCCGCCAACTCCGCGCCAGTGTCCGCGACATGGAGACGGTCGGCATCGCCACGCAGAGCGAGTTCGTGTTCCGGATGCGCCAGGTGTACGTGGACGTGAGCGTCGTACCGCAGCCCCTGCACAACGCGGCCAGGGAGCCGTACCTGGGCTCGGTGTCGGGCGGCGAACGCCGAACCCTGGAGTCGGTGCTGAGGGAGGCCGACCGAGGCGACGCATCCCGGGTCCTCGCGGTGATCGGCGGCCCGGGCTCGGGCAAGACGACGCTGGCCCGCAACACGGCCCTGGAACTCTGCGGACGCGGCCGGCGCCCGTGGAAACGCCGCCTCCCCGTGCTCCTCTACCTGCGCGACCACACGACGGCGCTCCTGTCCGACGACCCGCCGCACCTGGAGACCGTGGCGGTCTCGGCCGCCTGGCTGGAGGGCAAGGTCTCGTCCCGCTGGCTGAACCACAGGCTCGACCGGGGCGGATGCGTGGTGCTGCTCGACGGCCTGGACGAGGTCGCCGACCGTGCGGACCGGGAGAAGGTGGTGACGTGGGTCGCCCGTCAGATCCAGCGCCACCCCGACAACACGTACGTGATCACGTCCCGCCCGCACGGCTATGAGTCCAACCCGCTGCCGGGCGCGGAGGTACTGCAGGTGCGACGCTTCACCTGGCAGCAGATCGACCGGTTCCTGCGCCAGTGGTCGTACGCCACGGAGAGCCGCGCCCGGGGAGGCACCGGGAGGGAAGTCCGGCTGGCTGCCGACCGCAACGCCGCCGACCTGCTCGCCCGGCTACGGAAACAGGGGGCGCTCTACGACCTCGCGGCCAACCCCCTGCTGCTGACGATGACGGCGAACGTCCACCGCTATCGGGGCCAACTCCCGGGTAGCCGGGCGGAGCTGTACGCGGAGATGGCCGACGTACTGCTCCACCGGCGCTCCGAGGCCCGTGGCCTGAGCGACGCCACCGGCCTCGGCGGCCCGCACAAGCAGCACGTCGCCCAGCACCTGGCGCTCGCCATGATGAAGGCCAGGGTCAGGGACTGGCCGGTGCGGGACGCGGCGCGCGCGATACGCAGAGCCCTGCGACAGGTCCCGGGCGACGTGACCGCCGAGGTGTTCCTGGAGGAGGCCCGCAAGAGCGGCCTGCTGGTCGAACGCGACCACGGCGTGTACGGCTTCGCCCACCTGACCCTGCAGGAGTACTTGGCCGCCGCCCAACTCAGCACCCCCCGGGCCGACATCACCCTCGTGGACGGCATCGTCGACGACCCATGGTGGCGCGAGACCGTCCTGCTCTGGGCCGCCGGCAACGACGCCACGCCCGTCATCAGAGCCTGCCTCGACCGGGGCAGCGTTCCCGCCCTGGCCCTGGCCTTCGACTGCGCCGACCAGGCGAGAACGGTCGACCCGGACGTGAGAGGCGAACTGGAGGCCCTGCTCGCCCCACCCGCCCTCGACCAGCCCGTCGACCCCGCCCGCCAACGCCTGCTCGCCGGAATCCTGGCGACCCGCACTCTCCGCGAGTCCATCCAGCTCAATGACACAACCGCGCTGTGCGCAAACGCCGTACCGCGCGCCCTGTACGAGCAGTTCGTCCACCAGGAACGAGCAGCCTGGCTCCATCATCCGGACCTCGCTGAGGCAGCTTCGGGTGACGGGACCGGCGCGTCTCCGGCCGTGGGCATGCAGGCCGGAGACGCCGAACGCTTCGTCGCCTGGCTCAACACCGTCACCGAGGAGCCCGCCTACCGACTGCCCGCGCCGGACGAACTCGGCGATCCCGCCGCCGCGATGACGGCGGACCTCACCCGGCACACCGTCTGGGCCCAGGACGACACCGGTACGGTCCTGCACCAGCCGCCGGGTGTGGCGTGGCCCTACACGTCCGCTTCCGGTTCCCTCGCCCACGTTCCCACCTCCGATCTCCAGGAGCTCATCCCCTACCTCGAACTCCTGGGTATGGAGCCCGCACAGCGCGCACGAGTGGAAGGCTGGGCCCGCGCCCTGAGCACGGCCATCACGCGGGCCCCGGAGCTTGACGAATCCCCCCGGCTCGCCCCGCTGGAACTGCCGCTCGCCCTCGCCACCTCACTGGCCCTCGATCTCGCCCTCCGCAACGCCCTCGACTTCGCCGGCCGGCTCAACCGCACGTTCAACCCACCGTCGGCCCCCGTTCCCCTCTTGGCGTTCGACCTTGTCCCCGACCACGACCACGTGCGCAACTTCAACCGTGTCACCGGCCTCACCAGAGCACTGGCCCCCGCTTCCCGCCTCAGCACGGACCTCGGCCTGAGCACCGAACTCGTGTTCACCTCGGTACTGACCCCAGGCCTGCGCGGCTACTCGGCCAGGGACGCGACCGAGGCCGCCCTTGTCGCCCACTGGCTCGGAGTCGGCAGCGCCCGATCCCTGGCCCACATCCGTGACCTCGATCCCCTCGCACCAGGTCTGGACGCCGACTTCCTCCCCGATCGCGACCACGTCCTGACCCGCGCCCGTACGCTCGACCTCGAACGGAACCTCGACCCGGTGCTCGACCTCGACTCCGGGCAAGCCCTCTACCTCGGCGGGGACTTCTCCTTCGCCCCGGCCCCCCTTCTGGCCCTCGACATCGTCCTCGATCGCGATCTGTATCACCGGGGTGCGATGCTGAAAGTCGCGCTCACGGCTCTACGCACGCTGCACGGCACGATGCCTCGCCGTATCGCCACCGGGCCCTCCGTCATGGAGAGCCTGTACAACCATGTGGCCCACACGGCGGCATGGGGCCCCGGCGAGCACCGTCTCCCCGAGGATCCGGCCATCTGTCTCCGACGCGCCCGCGACCTCCTGCCCCAAGCCGATGCCACCGGGCACCTGACCCCCCAGACCCACACGCTCATCGACGCCGCCGAGGAACTACTGACCGCCGTACGCGACCGACGAGCGCCCTCCGACCCCCGGGTACTGGCCTGCGCGCGCACAGCGATCCTGGCCGCCCTCTCGACCTTGCCGCCGGAGGCCCTCTCCCTCCCGGGGATCCCACGACTCCTTCACCAGGCATGGCACAGCCTTGCCGCCCTCGACCACTTCGGCCCGGCCCACGACATCCCCAACCAGATCCTCCTCATAGCCCGCACCCAGCCCTAGCAATGACCACTCCTCGCAATCACCCGGCTACGGCACCAGGTCACAGCGCTCCTGATCAAAAACAGGCGCACACTGGAACCAGAGGCCGTGCGCCATCAGCCGAAACGTGGAGGTGGGCCATGAGCACCCTCGAAAAGCACGTCGATGTCGGAGTGCCGATCGACAAGGCCTGGGACAGTCTGCACCGGGTGGAGAACTACTCCCGCTTCGTGGAAGGAGTACGCGACGCCCGTACGGACGCCAAGGGACGGGCCCATCTGTCCATCGAGGCCGGCGACCACGCCCGCGAACTCGACGCCGAGTTCTCCGACCGCGCGGAGAAGCGCGTACTGGAGTGGCACACCAGAGGCGCCCCCGAGCTGACGGGCTCCTTCTCCCTGCTGCCGATCGACAAGAACCACACCCGTGTCCAGGCACGGCTCGAGTACGACCCCGACGCCCTCCGGGACACCTTCGGCGGCCCACGGGGATTCGCCCAGGCGAACGCGGTCGAACGGGTGGTCCGCAACGATCTGGAGCACTTCAAGAAGTACGTCGAACAAGGACGGTGAGCGACGGTCCCCACGGGGTCAGTTCTCCGCCGTGATCGACGCGAGCATCCGCTGCCGGTAGTCACTCGGCGTGATTCCGTGGTGTGTACGGAAGGCGCGAGTGAAGTCGGCGGGGCGCGGGTAGCCCCAGCGGGCCGCGATGGCCTGGATGGGGACGTGGCGTTTCGCGGGATCGGCCAGGTCGCGGCCGCAGCCGGCGAGGCGTTGGCCGCGTATCCAGGCGGCGACGCTGGCGCCCTGCTGCTGGAAGAGCCGGTGCAGGGAGCGTACGGAGATGTGGTGGGCGGAGGCTATGGCGTCCACGGACAGGTCCGGGTCCGCGAGGCTGCGTCGGATGAAGCCCTGGATCCGCAGGAACAGGGCGTGCCGGTGGCTCTCGGGCGGGAGCGCGTCGGCGCCTTCGAGGCGGTGGGCGAGGGCGCCGGACAGCAGATCGGTCAGGACGGTCAGCAGGCGTGGGGCATCCGTCGGCCGGTAGTAGTCCGCCTTGTCCGTCACCTGCGTGAGGAACTGCGCCAGCAGGTCGCCGAAGCCGTCGTCCACCGGGATCGGGGTGGCGTACAGGCGGTCGAGGACACGTGGGCGGACCGGGAGGAGGGCCTTCGGGATCTGCGCCACGATGTGGGCCACGCTCCCGACACCGGCCATGTCCCCGCCCCGGCCGACGCCTCCGCCCCGAGCCATGGCCCCGCCCAGGCCCGCGCTCCCGCTCCGGGCCACGTCGCCGGCCCGACCCCCGCTCCCGTCCCGGCCCACCTTCGTTTCCCGCACCGTCGCCCGGCCCTCGAACGGCTGCGACGAGTCGTACAGCATCAGATCTCCGGCACCGAACGCGACGGTCCGACCGGCCTGGGACAACCGCATCTCGCCGTGGACCGTGAGGGACAGCTGGCAGTACTCGGGATCGCTCTGCCGGATGAGCCTCGGCGTCCTCGCCGCGGTCACCGGCCGGTAGGTCATCGCGGTGATCTGCGCCGCGCCCAGATCCAGTACGTCGGCCGTCGCCGCGAAATCGTCCTCGTGGTCGCTGTGCAGCACGGTCGGGAGCAGCGCCGACGCGGTGAAGTCGTGCCACCAGCCGAACCGATCAGCTCTGGGCAGGTCGTCCGTGGTGACGCTGGTCAGGATCATCGTCCGCGAAGGCTTCTCACGATCAGCCATGTGGTTCCCCGTGGTGTGGTGACTCGGACAGCTCGTGCACCTACGAATTCAGCAGCCACGAGGTTGTTCGGCAGGCCCCCCGCACCACGCCGAACAAAAACGTTGATGCAGCTCAGCCGGTCCGGCACGCACGGCCAAGCCCCTGGCACACGGTGCTAAGGCGCCGCGCGACTTCTCCGGCCAGGATTTTCCTTGCGTACAGGAGCAGTACGCGGAAGGCATGTCCGTTCACATCACGCACAGGGGGAAATCGTGCAGCTTCGTACCCGTATCGCTCCGTTGACCATGACCGCCGTGATGCTCGCGGGAGGAGTGGCCGCCGCGACGGCCGGTCCGGCCAATGCCGCGGAATCCAAGACGGCGGGCGTCCAGGCCACCTGCTACGGCAGCGCGAAGAAGTACACCGGCACACCGGGGAAGGGCAAGAGCAACGCGCACTGGCCGGGCACCGGCAAGTACGCCTACGCGACCAAGACGTGCAAGGACATCAACGTCAAGGTCGACAAGACCCGCCAGGTCAAGACCTGCTTCAAGAAGACCAAGAAGTGCAACGGCTGGACGACGGCCAGGAAGGGCAAGTGGACGGTGGTCGCCTCGAACGTGCGGGACGGCGCCGGTTTCTACCTCCAGTTCAAGGGCACGCCCAGGAGCACCGGTTGGATCGCCTACTGAGGCGACGAAGCGCGTAAGCCAGGGGGATCAGCAGGGCGTCGGGCCTTTCGGCCCGGCGCCCCGCCCGTGCGCGCCGGTCGCTTCGCAGACCGAAACTCCCCTTGCCGCCCGGCTCGGCCCCTTCCTACCGTGACCGGATCACGGGGGAACGAGGGAGAGCCGCACGATGGGGCGTCAAGAACGGCCACTGGACCCGACGGCGGGCCCGGTGCAGCGTTTCGCGCACGAGCTGCGCAAGCTCCGCGCGGAGGCGGGCGGCCCCACGTACCGGGAGCTGGCGCGGAAGTCGGAGTACTCGGTCACCACCCTTTCCCAGGCCGCCGCGGGCGACCAACTCCCGTCGCTGGCCGTCGCCTTGGCGTACGCGACCGCCTGCGGCGGCGACCCGGAGGACTGGGAACGCCGCTGGCACGAGGCCTCGACGGAGGTGACCGAACAAGCCCTCCGCGAGCCCGAGGCACCGGACACGGAGTCCCCCTACCAGGGCCTCGCCCGCTTCGAACCGTCCGACCACGACCGCTACTTCGGCCGCGACTCCCTGATCGCCGACCTCCACGCCCTGACCCGCGCCCACCGCTTCACCGCGGTCTTCGGCCCGTCGGGAAGCGGCAAGTCGTCGCTGCTGCGGGCGGGCCTGATCCCGGCGCTCCGGGCGGAGAGCTCAGCGGAGAGCTCGGACGGCGCCGGGCCGCCCCTGGCCGCGCTGCGCATCCTGACGCCGGGCGAGCATCCCCTGCGTACGCATGAGAAGGCCCTGCTCCCGAAGGAGACCCCCGAGGGGCCCGACGGCGACACAGTGATCCTGGTCGACCAGTTCGAGGAGGTCTTCACCCTCTGCCGCTCCGCGGACGAACGAACCGAGTTCATGGAGAGGCTGCTGTCCGCCCGCACCCCCGGCAGCCGACTCCGGGTCGTCATCGCCGTACGCGCCGACTTCTACGGCCGCTGCGCCGAACACCGCGGTCTGGCCGACGCCCTGCGCGACGCCAACCTCCTCGTCGGCCCCATGAACCCGGCCGAACTACGCGAGGCGGTGGTCCGCCCGGCCCAGGCGGCCGGCCTGATCGTGGAACGGGAGCTGACGGCACGCCTGGTGGCGGAGGTGAAGGACGAACCCGGCGGTCTGCCGCTTCTCTCCCACGTACTGCGGGAGACCTGGCGCCGGCGGAAAGGCCGGGCGCTCACCCTGGCGGCGTACGAGGCGGCGGGCGGCGTCCGCGGCGCGATCGCCCAGACGGCGGAGCAGGTCTACACGGACCTCACCCCCGACCAGGCGGCCGTGGCCCGCCTCATCCTCCTCCGCCTGGTCACCCCGGGCGAGGGTTCCCAGGACACCCGCCGCCCGGTCGACCGCGCGGAGCTGGCATTCGCGGCCCCGTCCCCGTCCACGTCCCCGGACGAGGTCGGCGTCGTCCTCGACCGTCTGACCCGGGCCCGCCTCCTCACCCTCGACGACGGCACGGTCGACCTGGCCCACGAGGCGTTGATCACCGCCTGGCCGCGCCTGTCGGGCTGGATCGACGAGGCCCGCGACCGTCTGCGCACCCACCGCCACCTGACAGAGGCCGCCCGCTCCTGGGACGACCTGGGCCGCGACCCGGGCGCCCTCTACCGGGGCACCCGTCTGGCCACGGCGACGGAACACCTCACGGACGACGACTCGCTGACGGCCGTGGAGCGCGACTTCCTCACCGCGAGCCGGACCGCCCGCACCACCGACCTCCGCCGCCGCCGAACCCTCCTCACCACCGTGGCCGCCCTCCTCGTCCTCGCCCTCGTCGCGGGCGTGACCGCCTGGCAGCAGACCCGCACGAGCGACCGCCGCCACACCGAGGCCGAGGCCCGGCGGCTCGCGGCGGTGGCGGACAGCATGCGGTTCGCCGATCCCGTGAAGGCGATGCGACTGAGCCTGGCCGCCTGGGAGCTGGCGGACACCACGGAGACACGGTCGGCGTTGCTGGCGTCCGCCTCCCAGCCTGAGCAGAGCTTCTTCACCGTCCCCGACGCCGTCGAGACCACCCCGCCCACCGAGGAGCGGATGACCGACGACGGCAGCACGGTGATCTCCGTGTCCCGCGACCGCGTCCGCACCTGGGACCTGCGCACCAACCGCCTCACCCACACCTACCGGGGTATCGGCGACCTGCACGGCGAGGACGACACGGAGAGCGGGGACGACCACGTGGTGGTCGCCCCCGACGGCCGTACGCTCGCGCTGCTCGAACACGACGGGGTACGGCTGTGGGACGTGCGCACGGGGCGTCTCACCGGCCGTCTCACCCACCGTCCCATCGCCGAAGGACCCGACATCGCGGCCTTCAGCCGGAGCGGCCATACGTTCACGGTGCCGGTCCAGGAGGCGTCCTCGACCGGCGTCGAGGTCTGGGACGTGGACGACCGCCGTCTGCGCATGAGACTGACGGACGCGGCCTTCGAGTCCCTGTCGGCCCTGGAGGTCAGCCCCGACGACCGTCGGCTCGCCGTATGTACCAGCGACCGCGGCCTGGAGATCTGGGACATCGCCACAAAGCGCAGGCTGTCGCTGCCCCGAGACGAGGAACTGCGCCCGGACACCTGCTCGGACAGCGTCTTCGCCTTCTCGCCGGACGGCCGCACCTTCGCCCTGACCACGGACTCGGCGGTCCGCCGTTGGGACCCCCGCACGGGCGACGAGTTCGAACCGCTGCAGACCGGGGCGACGGACACGCTGCGGTTCAGCGCGGACGGCGAGTTCCTCGCCACGTCGAGTGGCGGACAGATCCAGGTCTGGCGCCTGTCGGCTCCGTACTTTCCGGTCTACCGCTACACCTTGGTCAGCGAACGGCCCGACGACCTCGAACTCGACCTCGCCTCGGGGTCCCTGCGCTACCGCGACCGCCGCAGCCCGACGCTCCGCTCCCTGCGGCTCGGCCCGTCCGTCACCGAACGCTGGCGCCCGGGTGCCGTCGCCGAAGCCGCGTTGGCGCCGGACGGCCGCACCTTGGCCGCTCGTCCCGGCACGCCGGAGGGGGCACGGCTCCAGCTGCTCGATCCCCGCGACGGCCATGTCGTGGACACGCCCCCGGCAGGCTTCTGCTACCCGGTCACCGCCCACGGCGTGATCGACCCGAACGCCGAGCCCGGCGTCGACGAGACGTGGGAGCCCGACACCGGCCACGAGTGCCTGGAGGCGTCCGCCTGGAGCGCGAACGGCCGCTACTACGCCTATGGCCGTCTCGAACCGGTTCCGTCCAGCTCTCCCGACCACTCCGCCGACCCGGACGTCACCGCCGTACGACAGCGGATCACCGTCTGGGACGCCCGAGCCCACCGGACCCACGCGACGCTCGATCTTCCCGCCGAGGAGGACGGCCTCACGAACATCGACGACATCGCGCTCAGCGCGGACGGCGGAACACTCCTGGTCGCCCGGAGCCTGCCCGGAAACCCGCTGGAGGTGTGGGACATCCGCAGGGACTCACAGCACTCACAGCACTCACAGGACTCACAGGGTTCGCCGGACCCTCAGGACCCGAAGGGCTCGCGGGATCCGCAGGGCCGGGAGAGCCGCCCCAGGAAGACGCGGACCCTGACCGGTGTGGCGTCCGGCGGTCTCCTGGCCGTACGCCCCGACAAGGCTCTGGTCGCGGCCGATTCGGTGATCGCCGAACTCCCCGAAGGCCGGGTGACCGAGCGGGCACTCGGCGAGAGCGGCACCAGCGCGCTGACCTTCTCCCCCGACGGCTCCTACTTCGCGGTCGGCGACACCGCGGGCCGGGTCACCCTCTGGGACGGCGACCTTCGCCAACGCCTCGGAGTGCTGTCCGGCACGTACACCGGCACCCCCGCCGAGGTGGACGAGCCGGTGAGCGCCCTCGCCTTCTCCCCCGACAGCCGAGTCCTGGCCGTCGCCGGCGAGGCCGGAACCATACAGCTGTGGGACACCGCCTCCAGCCGCCGACTCGGCTCGGCCCTCCCCACTCCGGGTGACCCCGTCGTCTCCCTCGCCTTCAGCCCGGACGGCGACATCCTCTACGCCTCGGGCGGGAACGTCCGACTCCAGCGCCATGGCCTCGCCCCCGCCCGTCTCGTCGAGGAGACCTGCGCCCGAGCAGGCGGCTCCGGCCTCTCCCCCGCCGACTGGAAGACCTACCTCCCGGACATCCCGTACCGCCGCACCTGCTGAAGCCTCCGCCGCCATCCCGGGGGCCCACCGGACTTCTGCAGGCCGTAGGAATAACTCACCCGCGCCCCCGAGGAGATGAGCCCCCGCGTGCACGGGAACGCACCCGCGAAGACAATGGCCATAGCGGCATCGAACGCCCCGGTGCTTGCACATGCCCACACCGGCATCGAACACCCCAGCACATCGACCCCCCGAACAGGGAAAGTCGGCGATCCCCATGGCTGAACACTCCCACGCCCAACTCGTCCGCAAGGGCTACGACGCCTTCTCCCGCGGCGACATGGACACCCTGCGCAGCCTGATGACGTCGGACTGCGCTCACCACGTCCCCGGCAACCACATACTGTCCGGCGACTACAAGGGCCAGGACAACGTGATCGAGCTCTACCGCCGGCTCTTCGACGAGACGGGCGGCACCTTCGAGGTCACCCTGGAGCGCGTGGTCGTCGACGGCCGCGGCCACGCCGTCTCCGTGCACCGCTACACCGCCGAACGCGGCGACAGGCGGCTCGAACAGAACGGCGCCCTCATCTTCCGCATCATCGGCGACAAGATCTCCGACATCGACGAATGCCAGGAAGACCTGGAGAAGGAACAGGAATTCTGGTCCTGATGCCCCATAGGACATCGCCCCATAGGGCATCCCGCACGCACAACCCTGCACGACCTCCAGATGTCACACAGGTGAACGAACCAGAAGCACCTTGATTCGGCCACCGACTTGGAGCCCCCGTGCGCAGACGGACGTATGCCAAGGCCACCGCCGGCACCACACCGACCACGACCGTGACGGCGACCGCGACCACCGCGGCGCTGGCCCTGGCCTTGGCCCTGCCCCTCACCGTGGCGTTCCCGGCGACCGCCGCACCCGCGACCGCCCCCCAACCCTCCCCCACCACCAGCGACTTCAACGCCGACGGCTACCCGGACCTGGCCGTCGGCGTCCCCGACGCGGCCGTGAACGGCAAGGCGAAGGCCGGTTACGTGAACGTCGTCTGGGGCGGCCCCAAGGGCCTGGGCCGGCACGGCAGCATCCGCGTCACCCAGGCCACCCCGGAGGTCCCCGGCACCCCGGAGGCCGGCGACCGTTTCGGCGCGGCGGTGGTGCTGGAGGACCTGAACGGCGACGGCGTGGCGGAGCTGCTGGCCGGCGCGCCCGGTGAGGACGTCACCGGCCGGGGCAAGGACGCGGGCGTGGTCGTGGCGATCGGCGGCGCGAAGGGCGCCACCAAGGGCCGCCCGGGCCCGGGCTCGAACGTCCTTACGGGCCCGTCCGCCTCCTCCGCGTACGGCTGGTCGGTGGCGGCGGCCGACCTGACCGGCGACGGCGGCCGGGACATCGTGATCGGCGGCCGGGACAAGGTCGTCCTGCGCGCCGTCGTCGACGATGGTGAGGACGTCGTCGTCACCACCGTCCTGGCCACCCCCACGGGCGGCCGGGCCCCGCTCCTCGCCACCGGCGACTTCACCGCCGACGGCACGGACGACCTCGCCCTCGCCTTCCACACGATCAACGCCCCGTACACCCAGTCCCACGTACGGCTCTGGGCCTGGGACCCGGCCGAGAAGCGCATGGCCAACACCTGGAACTCCAGCAACGGCGCCGCCTCCGCCCTCGCCGCCGGCGACTTCGACGGCGACGGCCTGGACGACCTGGCCCTCGGCGAGTGCCGCGAGATCGCCGACGAGAACATCGACGACCCGTGCGGCCCGGAGTCGTACGCGAAGGGCGGCGGCATCCACATCCTTTACGGCGACAAGAACGGCTCCTTCGGCTACCGCGCCCAGACCCTCAACCAGGACACGGTCGGCGTCTACGGCGTCGCCGAGGACGGCGACCGCTTCGGCGCCTCCCTCGCCGTACTGGACTGGAACGGCGACGGCCGCGACGACCTGATCGCCGGCGCCCCCGGCGAGGCCATCGGCACCCGCAGGTCCGCCGGCGCCGCCACTCTCCTGCTCGGCCACAGCAGCGGCATCGTCGACCCGTACGGCGAGGCCACGTCCGTCCAGTACCACCAGAACCGCCCCCGTGTCCCCGGCGTCGCCGAGGCCGGTGACCGCTTCGGCGAGGCGGTCGCCACCGCCGACTACGACAAGGACGGCACCCCCGACACGGCGGTCGGCGCCCCCGGCGAGAACACGAGGTCCGGCGGCGTCTGGCTCTTCCCGAGGACCTCGGTGACGGGCTCCTACGCGATCACCCCGAAGAAGCTGGGCCTCCCGTCCCCGTCATCGGCGTTGTCGTACGGGAACCCGCTGAGCAGCCACTGACGACTGCCGCCGATGACCGCCACGGACGAGCACCGCTGACGAGCACCGCCGAGCCCCAACTCATGGGCCCCTTACGGAAACCCCTACTGTCCCCCTGCCGAACCCTTAGGGGATGTCACAGCTCGGCCGCAAAGCCGGGCCGGTTCCTCCCGGCCCGGCGCACCGGTCGCCCGGACCAGGTACGTTCGATGACGTGGCTGGATTCAGGATCGGACGCGGCCGGGACAACGGCGCTCCTCAAGCGCGACCGCAACACCCCCCGTACGGACAGCAGGCCCCGCAGGCCGGCGGCCCGTCGTACGGCTACCCCCAGACGCCCCCGCAACCGCCGTACGGCGGCGGCCGGGGCGGCAACCCGGGCTGGCCGCAGACGCACGGCGGCGCTCACCCCGGCACCTACGGGACCCACGGCAACCACGGGCACCCCGGGAACCACGGCGAGCCGGAGTACTTCGGCGACGACGGTTCACACCCCGGCGCCGGCGCGGACCCGTACGCGGCCAACAACCCGGGTCACACCCAGATGTTCGCGGTCGGCGAGGACCCGTACCACCAGAGCGACACCTACCGCGCGGGCCACGCCCCGGCGGCGCCGATCGGCCCGCGCCTGCGGTGGAAGGCCCTGCTCAAGGGCATCATCGTCAGCCCCAACCAGACCTTCCTGACGATGCGCGACTACGCGGTGTGGGGCCCGGCCCTCACCGTGACGTTCCTCTACGGCCTGCTGGCGGTCTTCGGCTTCGACACGGCCCGCGAGGACGCGATCAACGCGACGCTGTCGAACGCCGTACCGATCGTCCTCGTCACGGCCGTGACCATGGTGGTCAGCACGTTCATCCTGGGCGTGGTCACCCACACCCTGGCCCGCCAGCTCGGCGGTGACGGCGCCTGGCAGCCCACGGTCGGCCTCTCCATGCTGATCATGGCCCTCACGGACGCGCCCCGCCTGGTCGTCGCCATGTTCGCGGGCGGCGACGCCTCCTTCGTCCAGATCCTCGGCTGGGCCACCTGGGTCGCCGCCGGCGCACTGCTGACCCTGATGGTCTCCAAGTCCCACGACCTGCCGTGGCCGAAGGCGCTGGGCGCGTCGGCGATCCAGCTGATCGCGATTTTGTCGCTGATCAAGCTGGGCACGTTCTAGGGACCTGCGAGGCCCGCAAAGCCTGCAAGCCTGTACGAGTGAG
>NZ_AEJC01000369.1 GCF_000317595.1 Streptomyces ipomoeae 91-03
CTTCGCCCACATGGGGTGAGCCACACGCAGTGGCTTCGTGGAGATGGCGGGAATCGAACCCGCGTCCAACGGTGCGGAATCAGGGCTTCTCCGTGTGCAGTTCGCTGTGCTTTTCTCGGCCCCGGCGATCACGCGAACAAGTCGCCGACGGGCCCAGTCACTGTTGGATTTCCCTCTTCACCCCGTGACCGGGATCAAGGTTTAGTCCCCTAGCTGATGCCAGGATCCGGGTCGGGAACAGCCCCGGGCTGACACTCCCTTTAGTAAGGAGCTCGCGCGTCGCTACCTGAGATCAGGCGGCGAGGGCGAACTGCTTGGGAGAATCGCTCTTAACAGTGGCGATTATTTTTTTCGGCCTGTGGTTTACGAGATCATGGCCGCTTCCTCGACACGCTTCCCCTGCTTCGACATCCGCTGTCGAAACCGATCATCCCCATGTTGTGTTTTCAATCCCTCCGGAGAGGGCACGCGCACCCGCTGTGAGATGCAGGGGCCATCGTACGTGACCAACGCGAGCGCGTGCCACCGTATTCCCCGCCGTGGCTAGCCACGCTGCCTGCGCTTGGCCGCGGCGACGGCGCGGGCCGCCTCCCGCCGGTCCTGCTGCTCCCGCAGGGTCTGGCGCTTGTCGTACTCCTTCTTGCCGCGCGCGAGGGCGATCTCGGCCTTGGCCCGGCCGTCCTTGAAGTACACGGCGAGGGGCACGATCGTGTGACCCGTCTCCTGCGCCTTCGACTCCAGCTTGTCGATCTCCTCGCGGTGCAGCAGCAGCTTGCGCTTGCGGCGCGCGGCGTGGTTGGTCCAGCTGCCCTGGTGATACTCGGGGATGTGGGCGTTGTGGAGCCACGCCTCGCCCCCGTCGATCTGGACGAAGCCGTCGGTCAGCGAGGTACGGCCCTCGCGCAGCGACTTGACCTCGGTGCCGGTGAGCACGAGTCCGGCCTCGTAGGTGTCGATGATCGCGTAGTCGTGCCGGGCCTTCTTGTTCTGGGCGACGATCTTGCGCTTGCCGCCCTTCTCGCCGTCCCTGGACTTGGCGGCCCCCCCGCCCTGCTTGGGCTGGGACTCCTTGGGTACGTACATTCCCTTGCTCATAGTGCCGTCCATTTTCGCACTACGGAGGGGCTCCTCGGGAAGCCGATTAACGCGGCGGGGGCCAGTACGAGCGGGGGCGAGGCCGGTACGAGCGGGGACGGCTCACTGCCCGAGGCCGCTGAGCACCGTCTCGGCCCGCTGGAGGGCGTCGTCGTCCGCTTCGAGGTCGGGGGTGATGCCCCGGCCGTCGACGCTGTGGCCGGAGGGGGTGCGGTAGTGGCCGACGGTCAGTTCGGCGACGGAACCGTCGGGGAGACGGCTCGGCATCTGGACCGAGCCCTTGCCGAAGGTGCGGGAGCCGACGACCACCGCGCGGCCACGGTCCTGGAGGGCTCCCGTGAGCAGCTCGGCCGCGCTCATCGTGCCGCCGTCGACGAGCGCGACCAGGGGTCTGGCGGTGTCGCCGCCGGGGTCGGCGTGCAGGGCGCGCTGCTCGCCGTTGACGTCGTAGGTGGCGACGAGGCCACCGTCGAGGAAGGCGGAGGCGGTGGTGACGGCCTCGGTGACCAGGCCGCCGGAGTTGCCGCGGAGGTCGAGGACGAAGCCGGAGGCGTCCGTGGCCTGCTCGACGGCGGCCCGCACCATGTCCCCGGAGCCCTTGGTGAAGGCGTCGACCCTGACGACGGTGATCCCGCCGGCGAGGGTGCGGACGGTCACGTCCTCGGTGGAGAGGCGGGCCCTGCGCAGCGTCTGCTGCCATGTGCGGGTGCCGCGCTCCAGGCCCAGCGACACCGTCGTACCGGCGGCTGTGTCCTCCGCGGTCCCGGCGCTGCCCGCGTCGCCGCCTTCGTCGTCGAGCGTGTCGCCGCGGAGTAAGGAGACCACCTCGGTGACCGGGCGGCCGTCGACCTTGTGGCCGTCGATACTGACCAGTCGGTCGCCCGGGCGGATCCCGGCGGAGGCGGCGGGCGAGCCCTCCTGGACCCGGTCGACCTCGATACGGCCGTCGCTGTCGCGCTTCGCCCAGAGGCCGACGCCGGTGTACTCGCCGTCGAGGGCGTCCTCGAACTGTTCGTACTCGCCCTCGGAGTAGACCGCGCCCCAGCGGTCGCCGCTGCGGCTGACCGCGCGCTCGGCGGCCTCCAGCGGGGACTTCCCCGCGGCCATGGCCTCGGCGGCGGCGTCGGCGACGTCCTGCTGCGGCTCGTCGGACGTGGGACCGGGTGCGCGCGTGGCGGTGGGCACCGTGCGGTAGGGGTCGTCGAAGGAGCCGGTCGCGGCGCCGGTGACGAGCACGCCGGCGAAGAGCAGTGTCAGGGCCGCCCCGCGGCGGATGCGGCGGATCGAATCAGAGGGGACCGCGCGCACCGCGTCGGACAGGGCGGTGGTGGGCGACGGGCGGGCGAACAGGTCGCGGGGGCCTGACATGTCGGCGAGTCTAGGACAAGCCGAAGGGCCGCACCGGTCCTTGCCGGTACGGCCCGGTTGGCGTGCGTCACACCTTCAGATACTTGCGCAGCGCGACGAAGGCGGCGAGGGCGGGCATGAGCAGGCCGATCGCCATGACCAGGGGGAGCTTGGCGAGGACGACGTCCCAGCCGATGAAACTGACCAGAGGGATCTTCGCCGCGAGCCACTGGTCGACCAGGAAGTACTTGCCGGCGAGGATCAGCGTGCCCGCGAAGCCCGCGCCGATCAGGCCCGCGATCGCGGCCTCCATGATGAACGGCGCCTGGATGTAGAAGCCGGAGGCGCCCACCAGGCGCATGATCCCGATCTCCCGCCGACGGCTGAACGCCGAGACACGCACCGTGTTGACGATCAGCAGCAGCGCGACGACCAGCATCAGTCCCATCACGCCGAGCGCCGCCACGTTCATGCCGCCGAGCAGGTTGAACAGGTTCTCCAGCACATCCCGCTGGTCCTCGACCGACTGCACTCCGTCACGCCCGGAGAACGCGGTGTCGATCACCTTGTACTTCTCCGGGTCCTTGAGCTTGATCCGGTACGACTCCTGCATCTGGTCGGGCGTGAGGGAGGCGGCCAGCGGGGAGTCCTTGAACTGCTCCTTGTAGTGCTTGTACGCCTCGTCGGCCGACTCGTAGTAGACCTGGTCCACGATCGAGAGCTTGTCCAGGTCGCTCTTGATCTGCTTCTTCTGCTCCGAGGTGACGGCGCCCCTGGCGCAGTTGGCGTCCGCCTCCGCGTCCGCCTTGTTGCACAGGAAGATGGAGACCTGGACCTTGTCGTACCAGTAGCCCTTCATCGAGCTCACCTGGTCGCGCATGAGCAGCGAGCCGCCGAAGAGGGCGAGCGAGAGGGCGACCGAGATGACGACCGCGAAGGTCATGGTGAGGTTGCGGCGGAGACCGACACCGATCTCCGACAGAACGAACTGGGCGCGCATGGCGTCTTACTGGGCCTTTCCGTGGACTGTGGCGGTCAGTGCTGGTAGCCGTAGACGCCGCGCGCCTGGTCGCGGACGAGACGGCCCTTCTCCAGCTCGATGACGCGCTTGCGCATCTGGTCCACGATGTTCTGGTCGTGGGTCGCCATCACCACGGTGGTGCCCGTCCGGTTGATCCGGTCGAGCAGCTTCATGATGCCGACGGAGGTCTGCGGGTCGAGGTTGCCGGTGGGCTCGTCGGCGATCAGCAGCTTCGGCCGGTTGACGAACGCCCGCGCGATCGCCACGCGTTGCTGCTCACCACCGGACAGCTCGCCCGGCATCCGCTCCTCCTTGCCGCCGAGGCCGACCAACTCCAGCACCTGCGGCACGGACTTGCGGATCTCACCGCGCGACTTGCCGATGACCTCCTGCGCGAAGGCGACGTTCTCGCCGACCGTCTTGTTCGGCAGCAGCCGGAAGTCCTGGAACACCGTCCCGAGCTGGCGGCGCATCTGCGGCACCTTCCAGTTGGACAGGCGCGCGAGATCCTTGCCCAGGACATGCACCTGCCCCTGGCTGCACCGCTCCTCCCGGAGGATCAGCCGCAGGAAGGTGGACTTTCCGGAGCCGGAGGACCCCACGAGGAACACGAACTCGCCCTTCTCGACCTCCAGGGACACATCCCTGAGTGCGGGGCGGGTCTGCTTGGGGTAGACCTTGGACACGTTGTCGAATCGGATCACGGATGCACCACAGGCCGTCGGGAATGGATGACGGTGACTGTACCGCTACCCGCGCTCCGTAAGGGGCGCGGGGAACGGCGCGACCGGCCCCCACCCACCCGCGGCCGCGAAACCGCCCGAAACCACCCCTTTCGTAGGCGCCCGCGCAACCTCCGGGGGAACCTGGCACAGTGGGGAGAGGAACGAACCCGTTCCACGAAGCGTTGAGGTATGTGTGAGGCCACTGCAAGGAGGGCGAGGCGCATGACGTACGACCGGTTGGTGTGCGCGAACTGCGCGTCGCCCGTAGCCGAGGGCCGCTGCCATGTGTGCCGGGCCAGTCGCGAGCGACTCCAGCAGGAGAACCCCTTCGCGGCCCTGAGCCCGATGACTCTGATCGCCCTCCTGGCGATCCTGATAACAGCACTGGCGCTGCTGGCCCACCAGACGGCATAGGACGAAAAGCCAG